>RFPC01000042.1 GCA_009926305.1 bacterium | reverse complement strand
TAGTTTAATATTTTTATTTCAAAGCACGACAATACTTCATTCGATACACGATAATGTCCCTCTTCATACACGATAAAGCTGGTAGTCGTTTCCCGTTAGTGCTTGGGTCAATACACGGTGATACTCGACTTCGATACACGTTATCTGGTTTACCTTGGTACACGCTATTATCTCAGTGCACGAGCTGTTCTTTCTTCAAATCACGATGTTTTTGATCTAATGTCTCTGTGGGAAGAGAGAAAGAACCGTCTTTTCTAGCATATTTTTGTTTGTTGGCATTTCATTCGCTTTTCCACTATATCTTCATAAACGTTATGGCGAGGGTTGAGGGAGCCAGAAGGTCTCTCTAGTCCGATATGCAGACTAGAGGGTACTCAAACTCGAAATATTTCAAAGGAAACTTATCTCGTGACACGATGTATAGCAGTCGTTAATCAGAAGGGAGGAGTTGGTAAAACCACTACAACTGTTAATGTAGGTGCAGCGCTCGCTGAGCGTGGGTTTAAGACACTTCTTGTCGATATTGACCCGCAAGGCAACTTATCCACACACCTTGGCTTGAGCTCCTCGGCAGACCTATTAGAGGAAGAGGAGCCAGAAATTGGCCCTTCTATCTATGACGTCTTGAAGGGTCAAAAAGCGCTTAAAGAGGTAATACTCAATCATTCTAGTGACTTAGATGTAGTCTCCTCTAGTTTATTTCTGAGTGCGGCTGATCTTGAGCTTGGAGGAGTCGTCGGTAGGGAGCTTATTTTAAAGCGGGCTCTTGAGAGCGTCCGCGACCAGTACGACTACATATTGCTCGATTGCCCACCAGCCCTTGGACTCCTTTCTTTGAATGCGCTAGCTGCCTCTGAGAGTGTTATCGTTCCTGTTCAGAGTGAATATTTAGCACTACACGGTGTCAGACAGCTCCTCGACACAATAGATCAGGTACGTTCAGTGTATAATGCTCAACTGGTAGTGGGCGGAGTCTTAATATGTATGCACGATAACCGCAAAAGGTTAGCGAGGGCAGTATCGGACACGATACGTAATTACTTTGGAGACCTCGTGTTTGATGCTGTTATCAGACAGAATGTGGCATTAGCAGAGGCTCCTGCTCAGGGGGAAACAATTTTTCAATATGCTCCGCGCTCAACAGGTGCGGAGGACTACCTTGCATTAGTGAAAGAGATAATAGATGGCCAAGAAAAACCTCGTATTTGCGCATAACCCACTTCTTTCAGGTCCGAAGCTAGATGAGCGAGGACGCTCCGGTATTCCGTACCGAGAAGTAAAGAGAACACTCATCGAGCGAGACCCAAATCAGCCAAGAGTGGTATTTGATGAGGATAAGCTACAAGAGCTTGCAGAAAGTATTAAACTGTATGGAGTTCTCAATCCGTTGATTGTTCGGGCAGGGAGAGAGCCAGGTAAATATCAGTTAATTGCCGGAGAGCGGCGGTTGCGTGCGTGCGGTATTGCAGGTCTTGATACTGTGCCAATCATCTTGAATACAGAAAATGATGCAGTAGGAGACACTACTCTAGCGGTGCAACTCGTTGAGAACCTGCAAAGAGATGACCTCTCTCCACTTGAACGAGCACATGCAATTGGGGCTTTGAAAGAGACGTACGAGCTTAGTATACGGCAAGTGGCAGAAAAGCTAGGGGTCTCGAAAAGTATGGTGCAGCGCAGCCTCGATATACTCGAGTTGCCAGATGACCTCATTAATGCATTGAGACAGGGCGCATCGGAATCGAAGGTGCTGCTGCTCTCAAAGATCGATGATGAAGATATTCGGACGAGTTACTTGAAGGATTTAGATACGCTCACTCGGTCTCAGATTAAAAGTGAGGTTGATAAAGAGCTGAGTGATAAGCGGACTTCAACCGGGAAGGGTGCTCTCAGTCCAGAAGATGGGAGACTTGTTGAAGAACTAAGAAACGCTCTCGGCATAAAGGTTTCCATGATGAGGAGTCCATCAGATGAGCAAGCAGGGAAGTTAGTCCTCGAGTTCTATTCTGAAGGAGACCTTCAGGAGATCTTCAGAAAGCTTATCGCTCAATAATCGTGACGCTTTTGGGGCACCTTTAGTGTACCACGGTGGGACATATGGGTGGTACAAGCCAGAGGATTTAAGCCTTACGTTCTATTGACCAGCAAAACATTTTTCCTGAGTCTAAGTGTACCACCGTGGTACAGTTCTATTGCTTTAAGGGGTATGCATTGCAAGCTGCTATAGATTGGTTATTTGAGCAAAAGCCATGGAATGGAGTAGGGGACTTCGATCTCTCTCCTATGAAGAGAGCCTGTAGTCTTTTCGAGCATCCTCAAGACACCTTTAAGTCAATACACGTGGCTGGAACGAATGGGAAGGGTTCAGTTGTATCGTACTTAAAAACTATCCTATCTGAAGCTGGGTTCTCCGTGGGTGCTACAATTTCACCGCATTTGAATAGTGTGAATGAGAGGATTGAGGTTAATGGGCAGCCCATTTCTAATCTGCAGTTGGAAGCTATTATTCAAGAGATAAGAGAAAAAACGGAGTCTATACAAATTCAGTTGAGCTTCTTTGAATGTATAGTGCTCGCAGCCTTCATTCACTTCGCGCGAGAAAAGGTTGACTACGCAGTCATAGAAGTTGGACTTGGAGGTAGGCTTGATGCAACAAACGTCATAAGAGCGCCAGAGGCTTCAGTCATTACTTCAATTGGGCTAGATCACCAGCATATTCTTGGAGATACAGAGGAGGAAATTGCCAGGGAAAAGGCCGGGATAGTCAGGAGGGGGACTCCACTTTTCCTAGGACATATAGGCTGTGACGTATCTTTAGAAGCTACTCAAGTAATCGAAAAAGTTGTTGAGAGAGAAAAGGGGAGCTTGTTTCAGATAGGGAGAGAAGCCGAGCTCCAGCTGAAGGGACCAGAGGGAACGCTTTTGATTGAACAAGAAGGCTATCGAGTAAAGCCAACCCTTCTCGGAGCTCATCAAATTCGGAACGCAGCATTAGCAGCGTCGGTAATGCAATACTTAGGAGTTGAGAAAAAGAGTATAGAAAGAGGTATTGCTCGAACTTTCTGGCCAGCTCGTTTAGAAACTCTCTCGTTACCCGATAGAAAATTTCTCATCGATTGCGCTCATAATGTAGCTGGCTTTAAGACGCTGGCAAGTTTTTTAGCTGATGATAATTTCTCTGGAGATATGGTTGGAGTAGTCGGATTTTTAAAGACGAAAAAATGGACTCAAATGATTGATATTATTGATGAATATGTTTCTTCTTATATCATTGCACGACCCGAATCTCCACAAGCAGAAGATTTGAACGTTATTCATTCTTATCTCAAGACACGATCCAGTGTTATTTCAGTTCACGATGATTCTATTGATAAACTGATATCAAGGCTGCTTAGTGATGAGTTTCAAGGTAAAAATATACTACTTGTCGGTTCAATCTACCTAGTTGCAGAATTAAGGCGGTGTCTGTTTGAGAGAGTATCTGTCTGAGCTGGTCTCTGTTGCAGTGCTTTTTGAGACCCAGAAGGGAAGGCTTGGTGAGTGTTAAACAATGCGATGATTCATCTCTGCTTGAAGGTGCTCTAGAAGATGCGATAAGGCAACTTTCCGACGCCTCGCATATAGAGATGCTTTCGTATGCTGTGTTTCCGGCTGGAAAGCGAATTCGCCCCAATTTGTTCCTGAAGCTCGTAACTTTGTTTGGAGCAGAAATTACACCAGATTGTTTCCATGTCGCTAGCGCACTAGAGCTCCTCCACTGCGCAAGTCTTATACATGACGACTTGCCTTCAATTGATAATGATCTCATGCGACGTGGGAAACCTGCTTTTCACGTAAAGTATGGAGTTGCAAATGCAGTTCTCAGTGGCGACCTCCTGTACGCTCTGGCAATTCGCGAGATTGGAAGAGTAAGAGAGCAAGAGCAGATACCACAGCTATTACCTATCATCAGTGATGCCCATATGCGTATTCAGGTGGGACAACTCTTAGACATTAAAAACACAAGAGATATTAACGAGTTGCAGAGGATTCATCACTTAAAAACGAGTGCGCTCTTTGAAGCCTGTACCCTGAGTGCCTACGTCTTACGACATGTTCAGTGCGGTGTAGAATATGAGGAAGTGAAGGCGCTTGGAACCGCTTTTGGTAATCTTTTTCAATTACTGAATGATTTGAATGATTCAGCCCAAACTGAGCAATATGCGCGTGCTTCAGGAAGCGATATTGAAAGTGGGAGAGGGTCTGTCCGACGGTTTGCCGTAGAGGAGCGAGCCGGGTTGCAGGAAACAGCGAGAAAAGAGCTTGCAGAATCACTAGAAGCGGTTATTCAGAAAACACATTCAAAGAAGAACCATGACGAAGTTCCCCCTGATAATGTTTGTGCTGGCGTAGGGGAGTTAGGGATTCGAAGTCTAATGTCCGATTTTTTGAATAGCTAGCCGCGAAGAAAATATAGAGCGGTATTGGTGTTCAGAGGCTCTCAAAAGGCCCATCCCAGCCAAAGATGTCTAATTGCACGGTCCCGTTATCTGCCACAACCACCCCTTCTGACTCAAGCAGCCTCTTTTTTTGAGCTTTTCCTAAAATATAGCCGCCGATATTCCCATTTGAACACACTACTCGGTGGCATGGGACTTGTGGTATTCGCGGATTTTTTCGACACGCATTTCCGACGGCTCTTGCAGCGCCTGGGCTCTTGATTGCACTCGCTATTTGCTGGTAGGTAGCTACTTTTCCTGCAGGAATCCTTTGTAAAACTTGATAACATCTTTCATCAAACGTTGCTTTTCCTCTAGGCTGTTGAGAAGCATCGGGATGATTCTCTTTGAAAATATTTTTGTTTCTCATGCCCACATTATCACTCTTAGCAACAGGTCATCGGAATCAAGACCTTTGTCACGGTACACTGAAATGATTGACAGAATAAAGAAGAAACAGGGAGAGATCGAGCTACTCTTAGAGGGTGTTTCTCACTGTCTATTAGAGTACTGGAATAGAAATCGTAGTGCTCAGCAAAGCGGAGAGTCCGGCCTTCATGTAATGACCAAGGAGGATCAAACACTTGTTTCAACGGCTGACTATGAGAGCAACGCTCTTTTGAAAGATGGATTATCTCGTCTTTTCCCTGAAGTTCCAATTTGCAGTGAAGAGGATGAAGAAATAAAGGAGGTATCCAAGAGAGATGCGTACTGGTTGATTGACCCTCTGGATGGAACTGCTCGATTTCTCGATGGATATGATGATTTTGCGATACTCGTTGCATTCATTAGTTCAGATGGCATGGCCGAGGCAGGTTGGGTCGTTTTTCCTGCTAAAAGGCTTACGTTTTGGGCGATTGATGCCAGCTGTGGAGTTATTGGTGACGCACAGGGAGAGGTGTTGTCCTTGAGTAAACGAGATGCCATGAAGCGAGAGCGGGTGTATCTCCGGTGGGACGCAGGAGAGGGGAAAACCGAGGATAACGGCTCACACGGAATACCTTCAGGAATGAAGAGCATTGGCTTGTATAGCGATGAATCCCTCCATACTGGAGCCGCGTTTTTAAGCCTCCTTACAGGAGCGCTCGATGGGGTTATCCTTCAAATGGGTCGTTTGCAAGAATGGGATGTGGGGGCTCCAGCGGCTATCATTCGAGCACTGGGAGGAGGTGTCTACGGGATTGATGGAAAAGAATTTCGATTCGGAACAGACGAAAAGCACCGAGTTTTTATGGCAAGTTCGCGGAATTTTCAGCGTGAGCTTTTGGAAATAGCGACCACTCTATGGGAGGAATCCAGCCTATGAACGAAAAAATGTCTCTCTGTGATGTGCTTCTTGATGTCACGCTACGGGAGGGTTCGCAACAGTATTCTGATTTTCGGGGTCTTCCCGTTGAAGATAAGCTCAAGATTTTTCAATTGCAGAAGGAAGCCGGCATAAAAAAAATTGAACTTACCGCCTTTGCTCCAGGTGATTGGTTTAGTGATGCGGATGCCCTTGCATCAGGTGTTATGCCTCATGGAGAAGATCTCGATATTTATGGATTGTACTTCAATATCCGAGGCGCGGAGCGGCTGTTACAGTTCCCAAGCTTGAAAAGGCACGGCATATTCCATACCGCACTTACTCCGTCGTACCGCGAGAAAAACTATAATCAACGGAGCGTTGAAGTCGTCCATGAAAAGTTGAAGGGGCTCCTTGAATGGTTTCAGGCAAATGGTCTTGTATTTGATGTATTGCTTCTTTCAACGGCATTTGGTGGACGGAAAGAAGGAATAGCCTCGCCGAATGAAGCTATTGAGTTTATTGGAAAAATGATAGAAGTCTCAGAGGAAATTGGGCTGACGCCCGGGCAAGTGACTTTAGCGGATACGGAGGGAGTTGCAGGAAGTCTGGAGATATCCAGGCTGGTAAGCGGGGTCAAAAGAGCTTTTCCAGAGCTGTTAGTGGCACTTCATTTACACCCTCCTCGGAGTGTGGCGCGAGATTCAGTGGTCGCTGGTTTGGAGGCTGGAGCTGATCGTTGGGAGGCTTCTTGGCTGGGAGTGGGGGGGTCCCCTCTGGCAGATGGTGCTGGTGGTAATCTTGATATCTTAGTTCTTGTGGAAGAGTTCGAACGGCTTGGATACGTCACCGGGATCAATCAAAGCGGAAAAGAAAAACTCCTTACGCTTATCCAGGACATACGGCGAGAGGCGGCCCAATAGAAAAGGGCTCAAAATGTGGCACAATTGCGGCTGAGGTTTATAAACCCCCATGTTGAGGAGCGAGAACTTTTCAATCTGGTCCCTGTTCTAAACCAGAAGAAAATCACGAGATGTCGGATGGAAGACAAGTCCTGACAAATCTCTTTGCTCGCTTGAGTTTTCTTTGCAGTGGCCGAGTAAGTAGCAGGTATCGCTTGTGGTAGAGCTTTGCCAGTCTCTTGGTGTTTGAGGGAATTATCATGTCTTTCGTTTCTTGAAGTCCTTCAATAATTTCTCGAGTTACATTGGCCCTTGAACACGCCCTTGGATTGCCGTCATCACACAGTCTGAGCTCTCTGTCGTATTGGGATGAGAGGTGCTGGATTTGCTTATTTACCGAGCGCAGCCCGTATCTGGCCCGTTGATACAGTTTCTCAATTGCTGTCTCCGTGCGTCTTTCGGCGTTTTGAATACGCTTTTCAACAAGGTGAATGCGGTTTACAAGCCGTCTCAGTTCGCCAGCGTCACACGAGGGGGAGGCCATAGCGGAAGAAACTACCAAACCAAAAGTGAAGGTGAGAATCAGTGTGAGTTGTGTAAATCGGTGAGACACAGGGGGCTCCTATTCATTTCTAAATTTAGTCGGGATAGTACCGCATTTGTTAAAGATGTACAGAGAGTACATACATTAAATAATGCAGTCAAAGTCGATAACGGTTCACGGTTCACCAAATAATTTGCAAAGGGCTTTTTCAGATTCGTCTGTTTGCGTAAGGGCTTCCATTGCTCCCCTGGGGACAACACAGATATTCGGGGGAAAGGGAAGGCGTCTCTTTCGAGGATGAATAAGAAGATTATCTCCTTATTCATCCTCTTTTCAGCTCGTTATCGATCCTCATTGGCCAGGCAGCTTCTCAGGAAGTTCCCTGCTCGACTTTGTTCTGCAGAAATTTCATCGGAAATGGATGCAATCCGAGCAAGCAGAGTTCGTACCGCCTCTCCCGTGCCGAGTCTTAGGTCCTGCAATGTGTATTCGAGGCTGGCGATAAACTCCCCGAGTCTGACAAACTGAGCACAGGCTGCTTCTGAGCCACTTCTACACCCGTTTTCAGCTCTTTGAAGCTGCTCCTGAGCTCCGTTAATACCATCCTGAATGTCTCCGCCTGCTGCATTACCGCGACTGAGAATTTGTTCTGCAAGTGTTCTCCCCGCAGTATTTAATTGGCTAGCCTCTTTGCCGAGATCTTGAATCTGTGTGAATAGCTTCCGCATATTCTCAGGGCTACAACTTGTTTCGGCTAAAACGTTTTGCGTAATCAGCGGTACTAGAAAAACGGTAAGAAATCCCATATAAAAAAACCTTGATATCATCTTATTCATCTCCTTCATTTGTAGGAGGGCCTCGTCTTATAACGGAAGCCTCCCAATTTCTATAAATGTACAATGAGCACATTTATATACGGTATGCGGATTCTTTGAAGAGATGTCTCATAGGGGAGAGCAGCAAGTGATTCACTAGCTTCGTGTGTGCTCTTAAGGGGTAAGCCCACAGAAGAAAAAAATCTTACGCTAAATCACCAATTCCACAGGAGAAATTGAAGTTTGACCAAAAGTAAATTGACTTTTGAAGGGTTCTTTGATATCCTCATCTTATATAGTCGTTGAGTAAGACAAACTTCGAATACTTACCAGGTAACCAGCTAATTTCGCTGGTTTTTTTGTGCCTACTGTTTGGTGGTGAGTTAAGACCGTGGTTCAAAATTCTCTCCGGTCTTGTTAGAGTCCACATAACCATCTGAAATTAAACGCTATATTTTTTCTCCCCTGAATGTTATCCAGTACTTAGCTCCCGTTTGATACGAGTGACCACGCGATTTGTTTCGGATAACGGAGAACGACCCCCATCGCGGCTTTTCCTCTGCCGTATTACTTCGAGTTGATCAGAATGAGTTGCTCCTTTTGATTTGAACTCGAGGTATGTTCAACTGGGGCTATGAATCGCTGTTCACAGGCATCGCTTACCTTGCATTTGGCACATTTGGTCTTTTGTGGTCTTGCAGCGGCAGGAATTTTTTCATTTACGATGTCTTTCATCTGATTGATTTGCTCGCTCAACCAAGCCTGTCTCTCAGGGGTATTGTATACTTTTACTCGCCTTGCAGACTTTCCAATAATCAGATACCCGTAAGGAGGTTTTTTCCCTTCAAACTCTTCTATAAGTCTCATGTATACCAGTAACTGGGCGATGTGACGGTCTCGCACCTTATTCCCAAACGCTTTCCGTTCGACAGGAATGCAAAATCCGTTTTCTATGATTAATGCATCAGGTCTTCCAGATATTCCCTGAATTTCCGAAATATAAGTCCTAACTTGCCTATTTTTCGAGCCATCTACACTAAGCTCTAGAGCCAGTGAGGTGGTGAGTCCAGCACGATGCTCTCGCCTTTTCACGGCCCTCAAAACGTCATTAATCACCACAAACGATGAGATAACGAGCATCGTGTAGAGCAGATAATGGGCATCAATATGCGTGATTTGAGTCAGTGCTTGAACAAGTTCAGAGTGCCACCAGTTAGTCATAGCTTCTCCGCGATGAGGAGGAGAGCAACCGTTGCACTTGCCATGAGTGCACATACGACACGAATTAATCTACCGATTGTAAAGCCAAATTCAAGGTCATTCGCCCATGATTGGTGTACCTCATCGCCTCGATCGACATCCTCACTTCCGAGCGTTACATGGCCATGCAAACGTTTTAATGACCAGGCCTTCGGGCACACTGTAAATTCAGCAACTTCACTGGCTGGGAAAATACATGTTCCGTCTTTCGTATATCGTGGCATCAGGTTCCTCCAGTGTCTCTGTCCTCATATCGAGGAATGGAGCGTAGTTGCTTCAGCTTCGGGAGGAATTTCTGCAGTGCACCCCGACCTGAATGTCGCAAGTCAATGTTGGAATAAGGAGGATAAGGTACTAGTATTACTAGTGTGGATCGAAAGACTTCACAATTTTGTCTACAATTGTTTCGAACTTCTTAAACCAATTCCGATTCACTCGAACCGATTTCGTCTCAAGGTCGACAGACAGAGGGGAATCTTTTACTTCAAACTCTTCCTCTGTAGTAAATTCTCGTAGGTCAGAGCTTGCGTGAAAATCAAGCCAAGATTCGTCAGTGAAGGGAATATGGGCCGTTTCTAGAACGTATTGTGCTTCTGGTGCTTGCTGGTTTGTAATTCGCCAAAAGGCATAACGAGCACAAGCAGAGATAAATTTGCAGCGCAGAACGAAAAAGGTTTCCAGTTCTGTATCCTCTTTTTTTACTTCGAGTTGGTAATCAGTCCCCTGTTCTAGTAGGAAATGGCTCTCAAATGTCTCTACCCAGACTCTTTTAGAGCGGTGCGCCGACAACTCGTCATGATATCGTGCAAAAAGCGTAATCGTGTCCTTATCAAAGAGGATTTCAGAAGAAAATATAAGGGCGCTTTCACCCTCTTGAAACTGAGATTTGATTGGCATAGCTCGCTTCTTCCCCTAGCAACATTCTCTTTCTGTAGTATCGACTTGTGGCGGCAATCTCTAAAGGCTTCAGTCGGGGTTTCTCGCTAGTAGTGCTAAATAAGAGGAAAATCGCGAGCTTTGAGCTAACGTACTGATTTTAAGTGCGTAATTTATGCTGAAGATAGCCTCAGGCTCTTTTTTCCGAGCTCTCGGATATGGTATTACTATTGTATCGGGTCATTCTGATACCAGCCAACTGATAGTTAAAAAGTGGCGGCTGGGGGAAGCGGGACTGAGGAGTAAGCGATTTGAATAAAGGGAATCGTGCTCGGAGGAGGACTTTTTCAAACGAAGTCTTCATTAGTGGAACACCTCAATAGTTTAAAGCCGCTTTGAATGATCCAAATAAGATGATGCACGTGATGTGAAAGCCTGCGTGCATCAATAAAAAATAAAGCGAATGAGCAGTAACGGATAAGACAAACTCATTACCCGAGTCTCATGCATTAATTTCTTCCTGGTGGCAAGAGTGAGCCTTTAGCTGATGCCCGTCTTTAGGCACCCATCTTGGAGAAAATAAGTAAACAGTAAGAGCACAACTCTTTGTCAGGGATTGCTCTTGTGAAGTAGCTCCTAGAGAAAGACTCTTAAGGGTGTGTCCGTAAGTAAGTAAAGGAAAAGAATGAGAGGAAAGAATCAAAGAAGTGGTGGAAACCGGAGACGGAATTCTAACAGTAGAGGCAACTCAGGCTCGAATAGAGGAGGAAGGTCCTCTGGCAATCGGAGAAACAGCGGAAATCGGGGTCGTGGCAGAGGTCACGGGAGAGGGCATCGTAACGGAGGCACAGCCGAACGAGGCAACCAACGGGAGCGTATCCAGGTCGAAAGCGGCTCCTTGGTACTTATCGATCAATTCATGCTGGCAAACTCTCAAGTTCTCGCCCGACTGAACGACCTCTTGGATGAGGAACCAGAGGCGAAAGATGCATTAGTAAAAGAATACGGTGGAGCAGTAGTAAACCTACCACCAAACACGTATCGCATCGAACGTGACCCGTTCGCTTCCACTATAGTTATTCATCCAGAGGGTGAAAAAGTGGAAGTGAAGTCTTTGAAAGAAGAGCTGGATGAAAACCTTGGCAGGGTATTTATCGATACTCGCTGCTTAGCGATGATCGATCGGGAGCTACTGGATGATATTAGCTTACTTGAAAAGTACCAGGACCTCTGGGTGAATGGGAAGGATAAAGCTTGTCGAGATCTCCTTCGGGACAACGGCGGTGCTGTGCGATATGGCTTCCAACGATTTGGTGATGAGCTTTCGGTTCATGCAGATCCAGAACTCAACCTGATAGCGCTATGGCCAGATGTTATTGAAGATCAGGTCAACAGTGCTGATGAGATAGCAGCAGAGGCGGAGGCTGCATCAGCTCCACAAAGCGCTGGAATTGAAGGGGCTGCCTAAATCTTCTCAGGTTGCTAGCACACAGGGTTCATTGTGCCGAGCAGGAGACGGCTCCTTATGAGCGTTCTTGGAATCAGGAGAGCGTATCTGAGGGGGTGGTCTTCTGGTCAAGAGTTCTAGCGTTCAAGGAAACGTGAGGGAAGGCTAGCTCATGAGGGTTATGCTTGAAGTCTTTCGAGAGGGAGTCAGGCTCCTAAGGGATACGGTACAGAGCCGTTTTGCATTCGGTCATCATGTGAGGGAATAAGGAGCAATGCCTGAGTTGCCAGAGGTTGAATCGACCGTTCTTTCACTGAAACAAGAGATCGTTTCGAAGACAATTATCGGGGTCAAAGCTACGTGGCCTCGTATGATAGAGCCATATTCAATCAAGAACTTGAGAAAACAGCTAACGGGATTGAGAGTAGACGCGGTATCACGGCGGGCAAAGTGTATAATCATATCCCTTGCAGATAATGATAAACCTCTACCCCTCGCCCTCTTAGTCCATCTTCGCATGAGTGGAAGATTACAGGTTGCTGACTCCAGTAGGTCTCCACATCCGCATTCAAGAGTCATCCTCTGTTTTGCCGATGGAAGCGAGTGTCGATTTATAGACCCCAGAAAATTTGGTCGGTTTACACTCCTTTCCCAAGAAGGGCTCGAGCAGAAGTTGAACCAGTACGGACCAGAACCACTCCAGTCAAGTTTTAGAGCAAAGAATTTCTACCAAGCGCTCCAGAGCAAGAAAAGGAGTCTTAAACCTTTACTGCTTGACCAACAATTCATTGCCGGAATTGGTAATATCTATGCGGATGAATCGCTTTGGGAAGCTGGAATTCATCCCCTTCGTGCGGCAGATAGCCTTTCTTTTGATGAGGCAAAACAGCTCTTAAAAGCAATTAAGAGAATCTTAAGGAGTGCTATTCGTCTTAATGGAACCGATTTTGGAGATGGAGTGGTTCATAATGGCCGTTTTAAACCGCGGGTATATGGTCAGAACGGAAAGCAATGTAAGAGGTGTGGGAAGGAATTAGAACGTTTGGTAGTTGCCCAACGGGGAACAGTCGTTTGTAATACATGCCAGAGATAACGAAAGGGCAGTATGGCATCAATGGTAGAAGAAATTACGAAGCGTTACGAGGATTTCCTTGCGATTCCGTTTCCAGCTGGACATAGGACGAAAACTATCGGAGATAAAACACTCGCTCTCTATCAGTCCGAAATGCTTGGTTACGTTATTTCGTATTCGAACACGAACGGGGCTTTGGGCTCTCGTCAAAAAGTGGTTCTTACCAAGGATTTTAATGATTTAAAAAAAGCCCTCCCAGAATTTTCAAAAGAGGCACAAGAGTATTTTCAAGAACTGCTATCAATCGTAGAGGTCGTTCTTCATACTGCCCATGATCAGCCGCAACTCTAAAACTTGTTTCCTGAGGTGATGGTGCGATTGCAGCAAGAAGTCATTCTCTATTCTACTCAAGATTTGATGAAGAAAGATGAAGGATAAATCCTACTTGAGCCAGTGAATCCATAAACTGTTTGAGCTGAATCTCTTCGTGGGGATGAGACGCAATGACTAATAAATCCACTGCTTGCACGTATACGATTCCGTACCAATGATGCTTCTTACTTGTTGCGAGAACAATCTGAGTATCAACATTATTCGGAAGTTCGCCTAGCGGAGTTTTATTTACTGACACTGGATGGATGCTCTGAACCGATACTCTTCTCGGGTCTATCTGCGCAGATAGATAACGAGTCAGGAAATCAGCAGAAGTTTGTCCTTTGCTCGCTTTGAAGATTTTACTTTGTTCGATGAGTTGTGTTGTGCCACTTACTTCGGTATTGCCTACTGTTGTTGGATTCGATTGCGTTCGTGTTTGAACAATGTGGATTCTCATCTCATGTTTACGATCGATACCGATCACAATATCTCCATCTGCAGATGCCAGTGCTTGTTCAACTTCAAAATGGCTAGGGAGCGGAGAGCCAAGCAGCGCTTCTGGCTGCAGTCGGATATTTGAAAAAAGGAAATCACCGGGTTTGAATAACAGCAGGATGAAGGCAGCGAAGCTAAGTGACACGAGCCCAAGAACGAATTTACCCATCAAAGTTAGTCCCCGCAAAAATGAGCAGATAAAGAACTTCTCGTACCATATTTCTTACTGAAAGAAAAAGTCCTGCCGTTTGAGCCCCTGAGTTCAGAGCAAGAGTGGCCTAACGGCTAACAGCTAAATGAATAATAGTTGTAGTATGTTGAAGTATTTTAGGAGCATTGAGGGTCAGATTCTTGCGATTTGAGAGGCTGAAGATTGTCATCAATTTCTTGCATAGCACGTAAAACTTCTCCACTCTGTTCATGACAGGGAGAGTCTGAGCAATGATAGAGAATTCAGAGTATAAGGATGATGGTGTATCCGTGCCATCACAGCAAGAACACGAAGGTTCTCTTCCGAAAATCAATAGAGGATTACTGCAGTTAAACTCGCAGTTATCAGACCTCTTAAAAAATACTATTTCCCTGTATCAGTTCGAGGAAAGGCAGAATCGTGCAGCCACGGCTAGCCATCTGACGGCATCTGTTCTTCGGAAAGAGGCTGGATTTCCAAGTAGTGCAATAAGTTCTTTCATAGATGTTCCCACAGGGAAAGCCATTGAGCTTTTTGAGGTTATTCTCTACGACCTGGGAGCTCGAGTAGAACAAGGCTCCCTGAGGTCGCAAGCACTCATGCCCATTAACATCATGAGCTCACTCATAAAAATAGAGGGACTTCAATCAGCAGTAGCGGAACTTGTTGATGAGCGTACCAAGGAAGCAGTCGAGCAGGGCGGGTCATATACACCAGGATTTTACTTACAGAAGCTATTAGAACAGGCGAGTTAAAGCCTAAGGTAGAGGTTTATGAGCGTAAGAATGCATGGGGTATACAGCGGTAATAAGCGTGTAGAGATCACACATGAGCAGTCTGGGACAACGCTGATCACCGATGCTCCAAAAGACAATCACGGTGAAGGGCAGAGCTTTTCGCCTACGGACCTCTGCGCGGTGTCACTAGCGAGCTGCATTCTAACAACCATCGCGATTAAGATGGAAGAAAAGGAAGAGGTCAATCTTTCAAACTCCTTTTTCTCTGTAGAGAAAATCATGAGTAGTGACCCTCGGATGATAGGAAGCATCGTCATAGAGATACACTTGCCTGCTACATTCGATCAGAAGCAAAGAGTCATTGCTGAACGGGTGGGAAGGGCCTGCCCCGTTCACCGTTCGTTAGCTGCTGAAGTAGAACAGCAGGTGAGATTTCTATTTGATGTTGAGTAAAGTCTCTTGTAAGAGATTGTATCTCTCATACACTCGGAAGACCTGCTTATTGCATCATACTTCCATTTCGAGCCCCGCGGAGGGGTTCTTTCCTCTTCCAGGAGGATTCCTTCAACAATCTGGTTAACAGGCTTTTACTGCTTGCTACTAATTCATCCGGATGCGCTCGTGCTACGATAAGAGGAGAAATTTTATTGAGATGCTTTTCATATAAAGGATCGTAGTACCAGAGAAGCAGTTTGTGTATCCATCCCGTATGGTACTCTGGCGAGTTCTCTAATGCCTGCCTCTTGCAGGCGTCTTGAATGTCCTTTGTTAACTCTTGGAAACGTGCTCCACCGAGCTTTCGAGCAATACGCTTTAAGTGCTCGCACAGATTACTCGAGAGGAGAGAGCAAGTTACCTCTGGGTCTCTATAGAGACCAAGTAATCTTTCTTGTTCTTCGACAATATATTCCTCCAGTATAATTTGTATTCGCTCTTTCATTGGCCGTTCAAGTTGGATACGGGGTGAGTGACACATTCGTTGAAAGAAAGGATCTGGCAGTTCGCGTTTTCCAATCATTCGACTCTCATCCTCAATCAGGATAGGAGTTTCAAGAGGCGTGATAGTTTCTCTGAGAATGGAGAGATACAGACTATTTTCAAATTCAATTTGTGTTGGTTGAGGTTTATACGTGTCTCCAAAAGCAGAACCTCGGTGTCTCGCCATATCTTCTAGGTCAATGGTTCTGTGGTGAGAAGAAAGTGTATGAATAAGACGAGTCTTGCCACAACCTGTATGACCAGTAAGTGCTAGCAGTGGAAGTGAGAGTTGTGGATTATGGGCATAGGCGATCAGTTCTTGACGAAGCGCTTTGTAGCCTCCTTTGACTCTTGGCAGTGCTGTTCCTGATTCCGAGAGCCATTGTTGTGTTATCTGAGAACGAAGGCCGCCCCGAGCACAGTAAATACCTGTGATATTATCCTTCTGTATGAGGGATATCCATTTATCTATGAGCGTTGCTTTTCGCTTTCCCTGAACAAACCAATTCCCATATCGTATGGCTTCCTCAGAACCTCTCTGCTTATAGATTCTTCCGACAGTATCCCGCTCTATATTTGAGAGGATGCCTGCATTTACACCGCAAGGGAGAGGGGCTGCTGTGGATTCACCCGGTGACCGCACATCGAGAAACACGCCGCCAGCACTCGCGGCAAGAAGAGCATCAAAGGGTGCAATAAGCTCTTGAGTGTTATTCATAGTGTTAGAAGTCTACTGTTGTCGCACCCGAAAAGTATACAGCTGATGTCCAATAGGCGAGATTTCCTTAATCAATCCTTTCACCGCTAGTGAATGCGGGTTCTAAGAGGGAGTGCTTGACAGCTTTCACTGATTTCAGGTGCGCGCGAGAGCGCTATGTGTTTGCTCGGATAGAAGTGCTTTAAGCGAATCGCCCTTTCGTTGCTCGCTTGAGGAGAACGTATAGCCAGTCGCTTTGCTTTGATGCGTCTCGGGAGTCTTAGTGTTAGACGACGCCTGCCTTTACTATTCAGAGCAACGGCAAAGGTCGGACACGTCACTTCTTCTTTCGGAGTAGAAAGGGTGTAGGATAATTCGATATCCTGCCGAGCTGTTCCACGCACTACAAAACGGAGTCGACCACCATTGAGTGAAGCCACTCGTGTTCGTCGTGCAGTGTGTCGTATGCGACTAATTCTTGCAGGCTGGTAAACCGGAGCTGATGAAGGTTCCTCTGCAATCGGAGACTCCTCTCGAATTCCGTAGAGAGCACGATACGCACTCAAGATTCCAGCCGTTCTTACAAGCCCTTGTAAACTCGGCGCATAGGCGGCCGTGTCTAATATCTCTGATTTTAAATCGGTGAAAGAAAGATGAGGCTTATAACTCAAGAGAAGAGCGGCAACACCCGAGACATGCGGAGTTGCCATAGATGTGCCACTAAATTTTTTGTAGCCACCATTTCTTACCGTGCTTAATATTCGTTCTCCAGGTGCTACAATGTCGACACCGATTGCTCCGTAATTTGAAAACCAGGATAGGTTGTTATCTTCGTCACTTGAGCCGACAGAAATGATATTCTTCAGGTCGTAACTCGCGGGATACGTGGGAGAAGTGTCAATATTTCTGGCAGAATTACCTGATGCTGCGGCAAAGAGAACTCCTTGTTCCCCAGCTTGTTCTATTGCATTTCTCAGTAACACAGAGGGATAAGAAGTCCCGAAAGATGCATTGATAATATGCGCACCGTTTTCTACCCCATATTCCAGCGCACGAATTGCATCAAAGATACTGCCAGAGCCGTTTGCTCCAATGAACTTTAATGCCATTAGCCTCACGTTCCAGTTAATACCACTCATGCCACTTGCATTGTTACTGACTGCGCCAACAATTCCAGCACAGTGAGTGCCATGATTATTGTCGTCCATCGGGTCAGAGTCGTTATTATAGGTATCAATCCCATAGATGTCGTCAATGAATCCATTCTCATCATCATCTAATCCGTTATCCGGAATTTCTTGAGTGTTTTTCCACATGTTGAGCTCAAGATCTTCGTGAGTGTAATCTATGCCTGTATCGAGAATAGCTACGGTGATTTGAGAAGAACCAGTGGTAAGATCCCAAGCTTTCGGAAGCTCTATTTGGGAAAGGGGTGCTTGTGATTCAAATAGTGGATCATAGGGAATCGCTTCTACGGACAACAGGTAATTGGGTTCACAGTGCCAACCTTCGCTATTGATAATGCCCCTCGACCTGAGTAGTTGTTGACAATCGAAGTGTGTTTGCTCCTCATCTGCCAGACCAATAGTATCGAATACTCTGGTGCTAGTGCTTACTCCTCCACCAAAGCCTCTCCTATCAAATCCACTTTCTAAACGAGCCAGTTCAGCAGTCTGCTTGTGAAGAGTTAAAGATTGTTGGCGAATCGGAGCAATGACGTATTGGTTTTGATACGCAAGTGGGAGTACCTGCGCAGAGCAAGACTCCGAGGGAATGGCAATCAGGCTCAAAATAGCCAAGCTCAAACATGACAGTTTGAATGGTTGAAAACCCATTTTTTCATCCTTACAGACAACCTTCACCAACAAAGAGCCCTTATGCGTTCGCTCAGCCTGATGAAGCTGAGCTGCTCTTTATCTGGGATACCCTGACAACTAACCATCGAGAAATACTGAGAAAAACCGCGGTACTCCTCGAGCGTTTCGATGTCCCTGTTTTTAAGATTCACTCAACGGAGGATCGATTCTGACCTCCTAGAGGGAATTCTATTTTGAAGAGTGCTCCTCCAGAATCTCCATTCATTACTGAGATAGAACCACCGTTATCTCGTATAAGATTCTGACTGATAGATAGACCTAATCCCGTCCCTTTTCCTTCCTCTTTGGTAGTGTAGAAAGGCTGCCAAATACTCTGAAGGTGGGATTCAGGGATTCCAGGTCCATTGTCTGCAATGGTGAGAACTGCTCTGCCATTCTCTTCAAAACTCGCAATTGAGACTTGACCATTTTCTTCAAATTCAAGCGCATGGGCAGCATTGATGAGGAGATTAATAATCACCTGTTCAACTTGTTGTGGATTGACTTTTACAAGAGAGAGTCCCGGACAGAGTTTCGTTTCAATCATCACATGATACTTCAAATGGATGTCAGCTATTTCAAGGGCAAGGTGAACTGAATCATTCAGATTGTGAAGTTGTTTTTCTCCTTGCGAGGAACGAGCAAAGTTGTTGAGACCTTGCATGAGTTTGTCAATGCGTTCTAGCCCATTTGATATGCGTTCAAGCGCTTTTGGAACCTTGGATATGAGCCTGTCTCTTGTATTTTCATCAATATGTATTTCGGTATCAGAAAGAAGCTCAGAGGTCTGTTGCCAATAAATTTTGGTTGTTTCGAGGCTAGTAGAAATGTAACCAAGTGGATTTTTTATTTCATGTGCTAAACCAGCAGACATAGTGCCAATGGTAGATAGACGTTCGGCATGAAAAAGTTGGCGTGCACGATCTGCTGAGAGTTTGTCGATATGTTGAGCGTAGCGCTCAATAACTTGATTCGATTCAGCGAGGACTCTCTGGTCAACAACTATTTGTTTTGCAATATCAAGTTTAACTTTTCCAAGTTCAGAGGGAATGGGAACCGAAAGATAATCGTGGGCCGACTTGCCAATAATTTGTACCAGCTGTTCCTCGTCCTTTTTGTCTCCCACCACAAAGGCGTAAAGAGGTACTGCATGTCTACACTTCCAGAGGGTCTCAATGAATTCAGCCGCTTCATTCTGCAGGCTGGATTGATCAAAGATATATAGCTCTGGTGGTGAGCCAGATTCAAAGAGTCTTGTAGCAGCCGTGATATCGGTAAATTGAACCTCCTCATATCCGCACTGAGATAACATTGAGCTTACCGCGTCAGCATTTTCTGAGTTGGTCCTGAGGAGTGTAAAGACTGATGCGCCCATAGTATTCTCGAGTTTTTCTGAAAGAAATTCCTGTCTCATACCCTATCGACCAGATGCAGGACTGAACTAAAGCATCTTCTGAGAAGGCAAGGAGCTCGAGAGCTCTTAGGATAACTATCGTAAATACAGATAGTTATGTGATTTCTACCGCCGTTTTAGGACCGATGAGGCTGTCGGAGAGAAAGGGGTCCTCAGAATTTGGTATCTGGTCTTGGGGAGTGGTATCGTTGCAGCTTAACTGAATTTTTCGTCTGAATGGGGTCAACGTTGAAGGCTTGGAGCGTTCTTATTTTTTTGCTTTTGGGTCTTGGTTGTTCACCATACAAAATACGGTCCTTTCAGTATCCACCTGTTGAAATAGAGCCGAAATTCTCCAGGGACTTACCAGATTCTTCCAAAGTGTTTTTGAGTGGAAATTCTATCGAGCCTTATTGGTTCGGTTATAAGGCTTCAGAGCTTGATGCTCTTATTCATACTGCTCTTAATCAGAATTTTTCACTTCGAGAAGCCTTCTTCCGTATCGAGCAAGCTCGAGGGCAAGCGCAGTATTCGGGTGCAGAGCGATTCCCAAATATTGAAGCGAATGTTTCAGCCAGGCGTTCACGGGTTGAAACACAACAGGCGTTATTCTCAGGGGGATTTACGCCAGTGAGTAATGTCATCCAGAGTCAGTTTGGGGTAGTTCCAACACTGGCGTATGAGATAGACATTTTAAAGAGGATTCATAATACCTACGAAGCAGCAGCTATTCGGGTAAAAGCGACAGAAGCTGATTTTCAAGGAGCGTATTTATCACTTTCAGGAGAGGTCTTTCGGCAGTGGATTACTGCGCTTGCTTCATTGCAAGAACGTGAGCTCGTTAAGCAGCAGTTATCTGTGAGTGAAACTTTTCTGGAGTTAATAGAGTTACGCTTTTCAACGGGACGGTCCTCAGCACTTGATGTGTTAGAGCAACAACAGCAAGTTGCTGCACTTGAAGGTGAATTGCCGGTCATTGATTTAGATCTCGAAAAGGCACTTCATGCACTGAGTGTCTTGCTCGGACAGAGCCCAGGATCCGTAACGTCGGAAGACGTGGGGACTCAATTTCCGACCTTTATGAAGAGCCCGCCAAGGATTCGCCCAGTAGACCTTATTGCACTGCGTCCAGATCTGAGGGCAATTCTCTTACGTCTTCAGGCAGACGAGCACGATGTAGCAGCTGCAGTAGCGTATCGATATCCAAGGCTTTCACTCGGTCTGAACTACAGCCTTGCTTCGGGAACAATTGAGAGCCTTTTTCCAAATAAGGTGCTAACGGGACTTACGAACTTATTTATTCCGTTGATTGATCGTGGACTTCACAAGGGGATGATTCGAATGAAGCGCTCTGAGGTAGAGATGGATCTCGCTCTTTTTTCGGCTACATTCCTTGAGGCAATTCGTGAAGTTGAAGATGCACTAGCCGGAGAATTTCACCAACACGAACGACTCATAAACATGCAAACCCAAAAACGAGTTGTAACGCATCAATTTGAGGAAGCAAAAAATCGGTACTTGAATGGGCTTTCCGATTTCCTACCGGTATTGTTAGCGCTGCAGGAAAAACATCGGGTTGAAAGGCAGGTAATACGAGAGCAAGCCCAGAAAATACTACTGAGAAATCAGCTGCTCCTTGCTACAGGAGGAATGATCCCAGTTGAGCAAGTCAGGGAAGATGCTTTTTCTCCCGATGACCAAAGACTCCTAGTGAGTCGTAGGATAGATGTTGATGGCACACCGTTCCTGAAGGAGGTAGTGAATGAACTCCAGTAACGAACGGGAAGAAAACGCTCAGAAGAGTTCTGTCGTTCCTGATCAAGCGAGAACAAGCTTTTCCGCTAGAGAGCTAAGCGTGCGTATCGCGTTGATTGTAGGAATTCTTTTACTTGGAGTGTTGAGTTTCTGGCTTCTACTCTCTCTTCAAGAAGCTCCCCCCAAGAGCACCAAGGCTACATCCGCTACTCCGGTAATGGTGGAGCGGATCTCTCCGGTTGATGTCACAAGTCAGGTTAGAGGTGTAGGTACCGTTGCCCCGCGGCACTTGGTGCGTATTAGACCAGAAGTGAGTGGCCAGATAGTTGAGATGCATCCAGATCTCTTGGTGGGGGCAGTTGTTCAACAAGGGGACCTCCTTTTTCGAATTGATCCGCGTAATTATGAATTAGCGATCGAAGAAGCGAGGGCTCAGTTGGAGCGAGCTTCGTTTGAGCTTACCTTAGAAAAGGGGAATCAATCAGTTGCAAAGCGAGAGTGGGCGCTCTTGAAAGACCTAGGTGTGGACACTCCTTACGCTGAGACACACAGGAGCTTAGCACTACGTAAACCGCATTTACAGGAGAAGCTTGCACAAGTATCAGCAGCAGAAAGTAGGTTGCAACGAGCGCAACTTGATCTCGAGCGCACAGAGGTTATAGCGCCATTTGATGGCACCATATTAAGGAAGAATTTAGAAGTTGGAGGATATACCAGTCCGCAAGAAACGGTGCTTGAAATCGCTGGCACGCAACAGTTTGAAATAGAGGTTGAGATTCCGCGCAGTGAGCTTCGGTGGCTTACTCGACTCTATCTGGGCGTTGCTTCTGACCGAGAAGAAAAATTGAATTACGAGACGAAGATCCTGCAGCGAATTGGTAATGGACGATACCAGCATCATGAAGGAATGGCAGAGCGGTTAGTCGGAGAAGTTCAGCGAGATGGTCGAATGGCGAGGGTGCTGGTTACAGTGGATAAGCCATTGGGAAGAGATTCAACTCCATCGTTTCCTTTGCTCATAGGAACGGCTGTTGAAGTTGTAATTGATGGAGATCAGATTCTCCATGTTTATCCTATTCCAGTGCGGGCAATCAGGGAGGGCGAGGTGATCTGGACGGTCTCTGAGGAGAATACGCTTGAGACACTCTCTGTTGAGCCAATTTTTTCAACCTCCGACTTTATGTATGTACGAGGAGAGTTTGCTCAGGAAATCACATTGGTTACCAGTGCATTGTCGAATCCGTTAGAGGGCTTGTTGTTGGCAATACCTGAAGAGGTTGCTGAAGAGGAGCCTCTGAATGTTTCTGAAGCAGAAGCAACAACCATTATTCCTGAAATGGGTGAATAAGCGCGGGATATGGCAAACCAGACTGAACGAGACGAGCTTTCAAAGGGCCCCATCGCTTGGATGGTAAAAAATCGAGTTGCCGCGAATCTCTTGATGATTATCTTTCTTTTTGGTGGGCTGCTGATGAGTAGCCAAATCAAGCAGGAAGTTTTTCCAGAGTTCACCACTGACATTGTTAGAATTACTGTGCCCTATCCTGGTGCAAGCCCTGCTGAAGTAGAGCAAGGAATTATCCTCTCAGTGGAGGATGCAGTGCGCGGGCTTGATGGAGTAAAGAGAGTTACTTCTACTGCTTTTGAGGGGTCAGGCGTTGTAGTTGTAGAGCTATTAACATCAGTGAATGAATTTAAGCTCGTACAAGATATCAAAAACGAAGTCGATCGTATTACTTCCTTTCCTGAGGATGCCGAGCGTCCTGTTGTCAGTCTTGTTGAGAGTAGACGGAAGGTTGTTTCACTCATGCTCTATGGGGAGCAATCTCGAAGTGCTCTTCGGATGCTCGCTGAGCGAATACGTGATGACCTGATTCAGCAACCTGGAATTACACTCGTTCAACTGGGGTTAACACCACCTCTTGAAATTGCTATTGAAGTGCCACAGTCAGAGTTGCGTGCTTATGATCTTACGTTAGAGCAGATCGCCAGAAAAATTCGTGAGACCGCCATTGAGCTTCCCGCTGGTGAAGTGCGGAGTGAAGGAGGACAGATTCTTTTACGAACGCAGGAGCGGAGAGATTTTGGACGGGACTTCTTGAATATCCCAATCTCGTCCTCGTCATCGGGAGGCATAGTGCGGCTCGGTGAAATTGCTACGATAGAGGACTCGTTTGAAGAGGCGGACCAAGAGGCGATATTTAATGGAAAGCCCGCAATAAGCATAGATGTGTTTCGAGTCGGCAATGAGACTCCTGATGGAGTTTCTCAGGCAGTACAGGCGTATGTTGACGAGCTGCAGTCCCAATTACCACCAGATATTGGAGTTTCTCTCTGGAATGATCGGTCCGTAGTCTTTGTTGATCGCATGCAGCTTTTAATGAAAAACGCGGCACTCGGACTCATACTCGTGCTGATTCTCCTAGGGCTATTTCTTGAAGTGAGGCTAGCCTTTTGGGTAACGCTGGGCATTCCAATTTCAATACTTGGCTGTTTTCTGTTTCTACCATGGTTAGACACGTCAATTAATATGATCTCTCTCTTTGCGTTTATTATCACGCTGGGAATAATTGTAGATGATGCTGTCGTAGTCGGTGAGAATATTTACGAGAAACGAGAGCAAGGGCTTAGTAAAATCCAAGCTGCCATACGTGGAGCACAGGAAATATCGATGCCTGTTATTTTCGCTATTCTTACAAATATTGTGGCATTTATGCCGTTATTTTTTGTTCCTGGTATAAGCGGCAAGTTCTTTCGACAAATACCGGCGGTGGTAGTAATTGTTTTTGTAATTTCTTTGATTGAGTCGCTATTTATTCTTCCAGCGCACCTCTCACACAGTGCCCCAGATAAAGCGCTTTGGAAAAAGTTAAATAAGCCCCGCGAGTATTTTAGTGAGAAGCTGAATAGATTCATTGAAAAAGTCTACGATCCA
>RFPC01000041.1 GCA_009926305.1 bacterium | reverse complement strand
TATGGGGATAGAAATAGCTATGGGGGATAGGGGAAACGCACCAGAGAGGATTCGAACCTCTGACCATCCGCTTAGAAGGCGGGTGCTCTATCCAGCTGAGCTACTGGTGCTGATAGTACCGTTTTAAGACCCTCTTTTTAGCTTAGGAGAGACACGGAGGCAATCATCAGGCGAGAAAACTCATCTCAGAGCCGTGGAAAGCAGCATTTGCGGTGCACTAGGGGCCAGCAGGAGCCGTATGGCGTGTTTTGATGGGTTGATTTTCTCGTATCTTGTTTTACGATTACGGGAGACTTCTTGGAGCATCTATGGAAATCAGTCCCTATTTAGGCATAATCATTCTTGCTGTGCTCACAGCAGGATTCCTCATCACCATGCTTTTCCTTGCCACAGTTCTGGGGCCTCGAAATGCTTCTCGGACGAAGCAACTTCCGTTTGAATGCGGTTCTGTATCGGTGGGAGATGTTCGAGAGCAAAGATTCAATGTCAGATTTTACTTGGTTGCTATGTCATTTATCTTATTTGATATCGAAGTCATTTTCCTCTATCCGTGGGTAGTGAATCTAAAGGAGTTGGGTTGGCCCGTGTTTTGGGCAATGGTGATCTTTATCACGGTTATTACCCTTGGTCTGGTTTACGAATGGCGCAAGGGAATTCTAGACTGGAAGGATTAAGCTGGTACAAGATGAGCTTTTGGAGAGGCGAGCTTGTAAAATTCCTTCATAGGACGGGAGCTCAGGTTCTCGCATGATTTTCGCTTTTCGTTGTGCCTTGGGTTGGTGTATCGGAAATGAAAAATATTGTAGCGTCTCTTCAGAGAGTGGCGTTGAATGAGGTCTCTCGCTATTGAGTGTGATGAACATCAAATCTTTCCAGGCTCTCTATCGCTCCCTCATATTGATAGTCATTCTTGTCCTGTTGTTTCTGACAGTTATGCACCTCCCTATTCCCGTCTTCCGGGGCTATTTCTTTGAACGAATCCGTGAAATCGGGCTTTGGTTGATCTGTGCTTGGTTGCTCGTTGCGCTGGCGATAGTGGTACGGCTCTTCGGTGCATCGAGAAAAGCAGCGGCTAGCCAATTAGTCGTGGTTTTTTTAGGGATAGCCTGCCTGAGTGTCCCCATCTTACGATTTCAAATTCCTCCATCAAAGATTCTTAGTGAGGGGAGACCGCCCTCTGGTACTGTTGAGTTTCGCCTGCTCGTCACACGTGACGGCGCATTACGGCCAGAGATACGAGAGTATCAGAGTGCGGACGTTTGGCTTGCTGAAGGGGACGTCTCTGACCAGAATGGGGTTTACGCCCAAGGCCATGAGTTACATTCTCCTGATGGAGGAAAATGGACATTATTTGTCAAACAACCGGTCCGCACCATCCGGGAGCTTCCTCTTGTGGCGGGATTCATCTCTGGTTGGCGAATTGAACCCGCGGTCTCTACAGAAAGTGAGTTTTCATTCTCACTTCCCCCAGTGTTTCTCTTTGTGACACGAGAACAAGCCGAACCAAGGGATAAGCATCGAAACTATTTGGCTCTGCGACGCCTTGCGGGAATTTTGAAGCAAGAAAAACAAGCCCTTCTTGTTTCAGACCTGCAAGTAAGTCCTTGGTCAGGAGGTTACGGAATTCTTACGGCAGGAGCGCAGTTCGTGAATACCGCATGGGGGGAGATGGGAGCAGTTTGGGATAGGCAAGAGCTACTGCGAGGCGGGCTCGTTCATATGAAGGGAGCAATGCAGGTATCTGAGTTCTCTATTTTGCATGTACCAGGGAGCCAGTTGACAGGCAGGCTTCTTGAGTTTTACATCCCAATTTCTTAGTAGTACCACGCTTTTTTAAATTGAGAGCTAATTAATTTTTATATTCTTCTCGTTTCACTCCATCCCAAAGCTGTTCAAGGTCTTTTCTCGGGATGGCCTCCATTGCAGTTCCAGGAAATCGTTTTTGTGCTGCTTGTTCAAGGAGTGCAAATCGACGCCGAAATTTGGAATTTGCCTCTTTGAGAATGATTTCTGGATTGAATGTTAGCTTTCGTGCAAGTTGGGACATTGAGAAGAGGAGGTCTCCAAGTTCTTCACGAGTTTTTTCTGGAGATGACTTTTTTTGATCAAGTTCAGCTCGAAGTTCATCGAGTTCCTCTTGGACCTTTGCAAGAACCTCTTCTACTGAATCCCAATCAAAATTTCGGGGAGCAACCTTTTCTCCAATTTTTGAGGATTCAAGAAGAGCCGGTAGGTGTGTGGGGATGCTGTCGAGTATAGCGACCTCCTGTACATCTTTTCCACGCTCTTCTCTTTTTATTTTCTCCCAATTTTTTTTCACCTCTTGGGCAGAGGAAACTACTACGTTTGCAAATACATGAGGATGTCGTCGAATGAGCTTATCGCACAACTTCTCGGCAACCGATTCAATCGAAAACAGATTTTGCTCTTCTCCGATCTGGCTATGGAGGTATATTTGTAGGAGGAGATCTCCTAATTCTTCTTCTAGCTTTTTGGGGCCTTCAGAAATAGCTTCTGCTACCTCATACGCCTCTTCAATAACATACGGAGTTAAGCTCGCATGTGTTTGAGCTTGATCCCATGGACATCCTGTTTTCGGATCGCGGAGTTGTGCAATGATTTCCCTAAGCCGTTCTAATGAATTTGTTTGCATTGCTCTGTTTTATCATGGGTATGTGCAAGACAGAAAGCTTCAACCCGACGTGGAAGGGCAGGGAGGAGAACTTTTACCACACTCTCAAGAGTTTTTCCTGTAGCGAGTACGTCATCGACAAGAAGGATAGAGGAGCCTTTGAGTCTTGTTTTGAAGAAGACGTCGGGTGAAGTCAGACTTCTCAGGTCCCGCCCCTCTTTGCTTAGAAACTTTTGCGGTTTTTCAATTGCTTGCCAAGGTGGATATACGAGCGAGCATCTCTCCACGAAAGACAGGGGTTGTCCATTGCAGCTATGTGAAAGCCGCTTTGCTATCTCGAGAGGCATATGAAAGCCCCGTTCTCGAATAGACCTCCAGCGAGACGGGAGAGGAAGGATGAAGTCCCATGTTGCCTCAGACAGATATTGCTCTGCATAGACATTGACAAGATGACAGATTGAGTGAAGTAGAGTGAGTGACCCGGAGCGTTTACAATCTCTGATGGCCTTTCCCACAGGACTGAGGTAGCAAAACGGCGTATGCAATGCGGTTAGAGATGAAGGAGTTGAGATGGTTGTTTTGCTCTTGCAGAGCAGCGATGTGATTTCAGGATGGAGAGCTCGTTCTTTGTAGCCGAACATATGACTGGATGCTATGACGGATTGAGTTTTGAAGTACAAAAGGGCAGCTCTTCGAAAACAATGCGCTCCCCTTGCATTACTATTCGGTTGTGTTGGGTGGATTGATTCGTATTTTCAAAATCAAGCTATGCGTCTAAAAGTGATCGCCCAGTCATAGCAGATGGGACTGGTATGGAGAGTATGTCGAGTATTGTGGGCGCGATATCACACAGGGCCCCACCGCTTCTAAGACGCCGTGTTCGCAGCTGTTGATCGAAAAGAATTGCTGGAACAGGAAAAGTTGTATGCGCTGTATGAGGTGCTCCCGTCGTTGGATCGATCATCTGCTCGGCGTTGCCATGATCAGCTATAATGAGGGCGGTGCCATTCTTTTTCTCTAGCGCATTAAGAATCTCGCCGAGAGAGTGGTCAACTGTTTCTATAGCATGCACTGCGGCATCGAAAACCCCCGTATGTCCAACCATATCTCCATTTGCAAAGTTCAGGATAATACATGAGTGTCGTTCTGCATCTATATCTTCAATGACACGGCGAGTTACCTCTGATGCGCTCATCTCTGGCTTTTCATCATAGGTTTTAACATCACGAGGGGATGGGATAAGTATTCGGTCTTCTCCAGCGCTGATCGATTCGTCTCCTCCGTTCAGAAAGTATGTTACATGAGGATATTTCTCTGTTTCGGCAATCCTGAGTTGAGACACTCCTGCTCGTGCTAATGTTTCCCCCAGGTGATCAGTTATGTGCTCAGGAGGAAAAAGTACGGGGAGAGAGAATTTCTGATCGTATTCCGCAAAGCAGAGAACATGTTCTTGAGGAGGCGGGCTTTCTACACGAGGAAACTCAGGGAAGCTTTCTTCAGTGATTGCTCGAACTATTTGCCTCATTCGATCTGAGCGAAAATTCCAGAAGATGACGCCATCATTGGAGGACATTGCAGGGCCAGCGACTTTCAAGGGGACCAAAAATTCATCGAAGGTACCATTCTCATAGCTTTTCTCGATATACATTCTTAGACACTGAAACATTTCCTCCTGCGACCTCTCTTGCCCAGCTTCTGTGATGGCATGATATGCAGCCTCGGTTCTTTCCCAACGAGAATCTCGATCCATTGCATAATATCGTCCGGAGAGAGAGCCCACGATCACTTGAGGTGTATGAGTTTGTATGACTTCTTCTAGCGCTGAAAGGTCATGAATAAACTGCTGGGGAGGAACATCTCGACCATCGGCAATAAGGTGAAGGATAATTTTTGAATCGGGGAGCTTCTGCGACAGTATTGGAATAAGTTGTAAGAGGTGATCGAGATGAGAGTGAACTCCACCGAAGCTGCAAAGCCCTATCAGGTGAAGATTGCCCCGTGTTGTGTTTATATTTTCTGCGAGTGTCTGAACAACAGGAGCTGTTTCAACTTTGCTTTTTTGGAATTCGTCTTTTATTTTTAAGAGCCACTGTTTCACGATTCTTCCAGCGCCAATATTGAGGTGCCCAACTTCAGAGTTGCCCATTTGTCCTTCTGGTAGTCCAACCGCTTCGCCGTGAGTTGTAAGTGTCGTATAGGGATAAGAATTCATGAGTTCATCAAGAGTCGGAGTGTGAGCAGCCGCTACCGCATTGCCATGCGTTGACGGATTCAGTCCAACGCCATCAAGAATACACAGGAGAAAGGGAGCTTTTTTCATATATTCCTATCGAAATATTACTTGCCATTCTTCTTTTTCAGAACTGGGAAAAATATTTCTCCAATGACTGGTTTTTCTTGTGGCTCTACCAGCGAGAGCCCTCTTGGACGCTCTATTTGAAGGAGCTGTTTCCATACCTTTGTTGTGTCTTCATCATTTTCCTGTTGATGAAGTCCGTAGCCTTTTAGGGCTAGATATTCGTTTCTGAGAGGACTATCCGGGCCGTTTTCAAGTTCCGAGAGGTTTTCAAGTTCAGCAAGCGCTTTGTGTGGAGTATGAGTCAGGACATAAGCGCGAGCGAGGTGTAGTTGCGCGAGTTGCTGTTGTTCTTTCGTCGAAGCATAGCGAACAGCAGTGCGAGCGGCAGAGAGCGCCCGCTCCTGATCTCCTTTCTCTGCCCAGAACTCAATTGCCTGTTTCCATAGATTTGGATCGTGTGTTTCCCGTGCTGCTCGAATCAACAGTTCGGCAGCTTCGCTGTCGTTGCCAAGTAACTTCTCTTGGGTAAAAAGCTCAAGGGTGGCCGGGAGAAATTGCGGATACTTTTTTACAAATTTACGAGCTGCATTCAGCCACTCACGCGCTCTATCCTGGCCTTTTGTTTCAAAGTCCGTATCGTTCATCCGACTCTTCAGGTCTGCAAAACGAATATACAGTGCGACTTCGTCCTCTGGGTCTCCGCCGAGTGCTTCAAATTGACGTTGGTATTCTTTGGCATCTTCGATGCGCTCAAGTGCTAAAGATAGCCTTCTCGCTTTATCGGCAGCAAAAGTATTGGCATCGTGGTAGAGAATCAGAGCCAGATTATCAAGTGCAGCAGTTTTGTTGCCAAGAGCCTCGTTCAAGTGAGCCGCCTGAAGAAGAACTTCTACATTCGTCGGCGAAGACTCTCTGGCCTTATCGAGAATCTTGAGTGCTTGTACTGCATCTCCGGAGCTTTCAAGGGATCGTGAAAGCTCTATTTGAGCAATAAGATTTGTTGGATCGTTTTTAAGAATTTTTTCCCACTGGCTGGTTGCCTGGCGGTACTTCCCCATTGAGTGCAGTCCTCGCGCCTTGAGAAAGGCTACGTTGAACGTCTCTTGTTTGAGTTCTTTCATGCGGAATCCGCGTTCTCGCAGATATACTTTCATTCCGTAAATAATCCAGAGATAGAGCGAAACGAGGATGCCGAGCGCAAAGCAGATGAGGAATATCAGCCCCGCCATGGCAGTGAGTTGGCGAGTGCCACCATATCGAAGAGTAATCGGCTCAGGATTGAGATAAATGATAGACACGGCCAGTGTCACAATTAGGAAGATTATTAAGATCCGCGTAATTTTTGAAACCATACCTGTCTTCCTCGGGGGCTACGGGTGTTGGGCGAAATGAGCAAAAAGACAATTGTGTTCAGCCTTCATCTCACTATGAAAGAGGGACAAGCGATTGTAAAGGGGTATGCTCGTAGTCGGGGCTATGAAACGGAAAGAACGGCATCAAGGAACACACCTCTTGGTGAACCGTTATTTTTCCTAACGGTCACACTTGATGAAGCTCATATTTTTACAGCTATCCCTCAGGCAGCGCTCTTCAGGCAGCATTCTGTCTTCACAGAGCAGTAGCGGTTCTATGTTGCATATTGGGAGTTGCATTGGGATGAATCGGCAATTTCTTTGCTTTCACCCATAGACCCTCAAGATCGTATTGGTCTCTCGTTGGTTCATAGAAGATGTGCACTACCACATCAATGCAATCGATGATGATCCAGTGCCCTTCATCGTATCCTTCCACAAACTCTGGTTTAATTCCTTTTCCTGAGAGGGCCTCTAAAATACGTTTTGCAAGTCCTTGTGTTTGTCGGTCTGAGCGGCCGCTGACAATAATGAAGTAATCTGCGATGTCAAATACATCATGAACATCTAGAAGAGAGACTTCTCTTCCCTTGGCATCCAGACAAGCTCCGATAATAACGTTTGCTGTTTCTATCGAATTCGTCGTCCGAATCGGCAGGGGCTCAGTTGCATGTATTTCTACACTGCTACTGAGTTTTCTGTTCATGTTCTTCATAGAGCGGTGTCTCCTTTATTCATAACAAAATCATGATTACAAACTCTGAAAGAAATATCGAGATTTTCTGTGCATTCAAATATTTTTTGGCGCATGTTCTTCATATTCCCAAGATGTAGGGAGGAGATCATGGCTATTTTCTGTTCAATTCTGACTGGTTTTGAAGCAAAAGACTGACTGATGGGCACAATACGGAGCATGAGAACGGATGGAGGACTACCACGTTGCTGCGTATTAAAATTCAAAAACCCTCCTTCGGCAGTTGGATGCATCCAAGCATGCTGGTGATAAGTAAATGCTGACTGGCTCCTGACCTGAAGCCGATTTTTTAGGAAGCAGAGACGTCTGACTCAGTAGCGCTCGCATGCACGCCATAGCCGTATTCAAGAAAGAATTTATGCGATGCGCAGCGAAAAACAAAGAAAGGAAGCGAAGGTCAAGAGGGCGAGCGGGCTTAGTATTTGAAGCTCTATACGTGCGCATTGCCCAAGGGTGAAGTCGGTGGTTTTTAATATGTTCTCCTCTTATACCTCTATTACTAAGTATATGATGAGGAAAGTCGGGTGAACAACGTGATAAGAAGCGAGATTTTATGAGTGGCCTCCTAACGACCTGATTTCTCTTCAGATTATTACCGAGTAACTATTCTCTTTTTCCATTTTTTGTGACTGATTTCTAGAGCCCTGAGGGGTTCATGAGGGGGTATTGAGAGGTGAAAAATTAAGCTATCGAGCCAATCAGTGAGCACTACGCCTGTTGCTTTGGAGACCCGCTCAGTTGTGGTGAGCACGGTGTTCTTTTTCTGCTAGCAATCTTTGAAATTGCTTGCTTCGCAGCGGCTGACAAGTGCTTCAGCCTCACTGCGCTGCTCTTGGCTCATCCCCCTGACGATGAGGCGCATATATCTTGCTGCTTCGGGGTACCCATTGTTCCTTGCAATCTTTAGCCACATATAGGCCCTCTTTGCGTCTGCTAGACGACCTTGCCCGAACGCATACATGATTCCAAGTGAGAATTGGGATAGTGAAAATCCTTGCTGTGCGGCTTTTTGAAACCACTCATACGCTTGTTGATAGTCTTGAGTTACGCCTAAACCCTCATCATATGCTATTCCAAGATTATGCTGTGCTTTATCGAGTCCTTGTTCCGCTGCCTTTTGATACCAGTATATTGCTTGTTCATAATTTTGCGCTACTTCACCCCCATCATCATAAAGAACTGCGAGTTGATATTGAGCCTCAGCCTCTCCGGCTTCCGCGCTCTGCTGCAAGGTCTTCACGTCCACTGCTAATACTGACGAAGCAAGCATGAGTTGAATAAGGAGGCTACATATAAGTTGATTGCGTGTTGTCAAAATATTCCTATTCTCAGCTAAGGGGTATACTGTCGACATGTTCAGTAAAAGTATGCGCATTGTGCGCTAATTTCTGAAGAGTCGAGGCGCTTATGGGTTGAGCGGTAAGAATCGAATTTTCTCAGAAAATAGCAGAGAGCATCCTTCCTAGTTTCTGGGATAACTATCCGAAGAATTCTTTTTGATAAGAGGCGAGATCCTCGCTGTAGGGGACCCACAGCACGATATCAAGGCGTGCTCATCTGAGATCAGAAAGGTGATTTTTTGCCTTCGGTGCGACCTCTTTTATGAATTCCCATTCACCATCTCGATTTTTTTTTGAGATAAAGGCGTATTGCTGTTTCCCGGCCCCTACTAATTCATAGTCAAACGTCGAATATCCAATCTTCGTGCGAGTGTTCCAGGTATGATTCAATCTTGGATTGTAGATATCACCATCGGGATGTCGTTCTTTCATAATTTGCTCAAAGTGCTTTGCTGAGCTAAACCCAAGATCGCGTTCAGGTAATTTTGTATTGTTGAATGTCCATGCAAGATGGGCTTCAAAAATTTCGTTCGATGCAAGAGATTTATAGACTTTCCAGATGTGGTCTTTCCCCCTTCGAAAGATTAACCGAGCGAGGAGTGGCTCTCCACCATCAACGGTATAGAAAAATTCGGTAAGACCGTATGGCTCTTCACGACTTTCTGATGAAGGGTGCCACGAATGGCTGAGCTCGCGACGCACAGCGGTAATCATAATTTTTGTCTGAGGATGCTTTTCTGCAAGATACGTATCTCGCGCTACGAGCAGTGCTTCAGTCGAGATGCTGCGCGGATCAATAGAGCCATCAAGTCGCGTTCTGTACCCAATAACCGATGCCACAAAATCCTTTTTTATCGTAACTCCCTGAAGGCGGGTAATCGGTGTTGAATCATGCATTGGAGAAGCGAACGTAAGGATGATTTGACCAGGAAGTTTGCCGTATTCCGTTTCTTCGCCGAACTTCACGATAAAATCATATCCATTATTAATGGCCATCTCGCTTGTTGGTTCTTCGCACTGTCCTTTCTTTTTCGGGAGCGCTGCTTTGAGTCGAAAAGGGAGAGCCTCGAGTTCTTTTGCGCCTTCTCTTGTCGAAAGAGTTGCTCCTGACTGGTTCTCATAGAGTTCTTGTCCGCTAGGGATTTGACCATTCAACGGCGGTATATGGCTAATTTCAAAGAAGGGACGGCTTAGCTTTTGACTACAAGCATCTTTCCCAATTAACCGCAATTGCCAACTTCTATCTGGTTTACTGACAAGTTGCACATCCTGAATGGCAAATTCAATATCCGCTGAACCGCCGCTATGAGAGTACTCATTTTTGTTTTCTCTTGAACAGCTAAGCAGAAGTTGTATAACGCTGAGCACAAGCAGCAGTATAATCAAATTCTTATTCATATCGTTTTCCTGCCGTTTCACGTCTCCCGAGCAGTCATGTAACCATCAAGATGGCAAAAAATGATAGGCATCAAATTGGAGAGATCAAAAGGCATCAATCTCGGTGATTCAGGCTCCATGTTCATACCCATCGTGTTTCAAGCTACCACAGGAATTGAGCAAGTGCGATTCTTTAATATGTATCTTCTATCTCAATTATGTATGTGCAGTTTTATTCGTGCGTAATATTGGAATATCGGAAGGTAAAGCAAGGACAAGAGATCTTTGATTGAAGCGTTAAAAGGGATCGGTAATATTAAAGCGTTCGTTTAACTCGAAGTATGGGTCTCGTATTTGCCTCCACGTGGGCGAATCAGCATTCCCATCGCTAACGTCTTGAAATGTAACTTCGCATACATCAGGATTTTGCCCAATCCTATAAGGGATCTCTGTTTTCCCATATGTGGCATGTTCGAAGAATACGGTGTTCTCAAGGTCAAGACCGAAATATGCACGGGCGCCGTTAGCAAGAATCTCTATCGACTCTGTAATGGTATGTCCGTACGATTCGGCGTCTGAGGTAAACATAACAATGGTTTCGCTATGATTGTTCCCAGAAAAAATCCTCACTCTACACTCAGACCGACGGTCAGCGAATTGAAACCTGAGCCTGTCATCATAGACCTTCGTACCTGGGGGCTGATCGAGATCGAGAACCACTCCGTTTGCGGTAAGGGCCTGAAAGTTTCTAAAGTCAAGATACGTATCTGATGGAAATTCAATCTCGGCCCAATCCTCAGATAAGTTTGAAGTTGCTTCCGTGATTTTTATTAATGCGGATTCAATGTGCAGGAGGCACTCAACATTGAATTCGGCATTCTCTAGAAGTTTCTCTAAGTGCGGTATCGCAGCAGCAAGATATTCGCCCTGTTCTCCAACGGCAATGAAGAAAAAATTTTGGAGAGTATCATTGAAATGTATGGGGTGTTCAGGGTTCTCTGTCATTTCCTTTAAGGTTTCTAACAGGAATCTACGGGATTCAGAGCTATGAAGACTCCCCAAGGCATAAAACGCGGTACTCGCGACTTTTGGGGAGTAGTGGTTTCCATCTGGATTCAGTCCAGTTGCTAGTTCTTTGAGCCGCGGTACGAGTGAATCGGCATAGTCTGCAACTTTCGGAACTGCCGCTGCAGCATTTATGAGGAGCTCTGTATTTTCAATTTCTAGAACCTTTGAGAGCCCTTCGACGACTCTATGGATAATACGGATAGGTGACCTCCTTGGAATTGTGAAGTCATAGAGCTCTCTGCAGAGTCCCTTTACGATGGCGGATGATGCGGAAAGGTCTTGAGTTCTCGGGGAGTGAAACTGTTCCACCAAGCGTAAGATGGTAACTCCTGGATCGGGAGAAGAATACTCACTCATAAGACGCTGTTTTAACCCCTGAAGTTAGGAGAAGGGTACCTGAAGCATCGGTCTAATCAACCCCTAGGAGGCGATTAAATTCTTCTTGCGTTTAAGAGGCTTCACCTTTTTCTAATAGGTGACAGGTGTACTGAAGACATTCTTCGATTCCTTCGCCTGAGGCGCTGGAGATAACGAAGAATTGTTGTTGTTCCTGTAAGAGCTCGCTTAGAGCATCGTGGAGTGGATAGTCGGAGGGTAAAACATCCCTCTTGGTAAAAACGAGCACCCGTGGTTTTTCGAAAACATATCGGGAAAATTCTCTTAACTCATCTTCGATTGTTTTAATTTGATCATTGAGAGTCTGTATCCCGTCTTCGAGGAGAAGGGGAGAGAGGTCAACGAGATGCAGCAGGAACTTGGTTCGCTCTATGTGCTTTAAAAACTGGAGTCCTAGTCCTTTCCCGAGGTGGGCTCCTTCGATTAGACCAGGAATGTCAGCAAAGACGCAATTTGCCGTGCCACTTACTTTTACTATCCCAAGTTGAGGCTCTTTTGTTGTGAACGGATAATCACCAATTGCAGGTTTGGCTGACGAAACCCGAGAGAGAAACGTGGACTTTCCTGCATTTGGCAAGCCCAATAGTCCAACATCGGCTAAGAGCTTGAGAGAAAGTTTAAAATCTCCGCACTCTCCTGCTGTTCCTGTTTGGGCGTGATGAGGAGCCTGATTTGTAGGGCCCTTAAAAAAGGCATTTCCCTTTCCGCCTTTCCCTCCTCGAGCAATGGTGCTTTGTTGTTTGTCTTCCGAGAGATCTGCCACTCGCTCTTCTGTTCCGTCGGGAAGAAGTCGAAAGATTTCAGTGCCGACAGGAACGTGCAGCGTAATGGGCGTTCCATTTTTCCCTGTTTTTCGATTTCCGCCTCCTGCACCACCTTTTTCTGCTACCCATTGTGGGCGGTAGCGAAAATCAAGGAGCGTTCTTTTTGAGGTGGTTGCTTCAACAACTACAGAGCCACCATCTCCGCCATCTCCACCATCAGGACCACCGCGCGGCACGTACTTTTCACGGCGAAAGTGTGAAGCACCGGCTCCGCCATCTCCAGCAGCTACAGTGATGGTAACTTCATCTACAAACTTCAAGTGTGAATCCTCAATAGTTGAACGACTTGAGAGCGATTTTCTTAGAGATCAGAACATGATTCTCTCGAGGCAGAAGCGAGACGGAGTGCTCGTACTCAATCACCTTCCAACCATTGAGCTTTGTTGACGTTGCCTCTCGTGTCGTTATGCCTGGATGGATGAACGTGTACTAGGCGTTTTCAGCTGGCAAGATGCTGACGCTTTTCTTGTTATTGGTGGTAAACTGCACCGTGCCATCTACAAGCGCAAAGAGGGTGTAGTCTGAGCCTACTCCAACATTCGCTCCAGCGTGTACGGTTGTCCCTCTCTGACGAACAAGAATATTCCCTGCTCGAACTGATTCACCACCAAACTTCTTAATGCCGAGTCGCTTTCCCCGTGAGTCACGACCATTTTTGGAACTACCACCCGCTTTCTTATGTGCCATTTTTCATTCCTCTCTTAACTGTTCTTCGTTCGCCTTTTCGGTGCTCTTCAAATACCTTGGTCTCTTGAGAAGTTATCCAATGGAGGCTATTTCCACTTCTACAAACTTCTGTCGGTGACCTTTCTTCTTGTGGAATCCGTGTCGGCGGGTTTTCTTGTAGCTCGTTAGCTTGTCACCACTCTTTGTACCAATGACCTTGCCTGTGACGGACGCTCCTTCAACTAACGGAGTCCCTACGAGAGCTGTTCCATTTTCCGGCTTTGAAAGTAAAACTTCTTCGAACACAATTTCGGAGGGGAGTTCTGCATTCTCTCCGTCTGCTGGAACCGCTAACGCCCACTCTACGACGACTCGGTCACCAAGAGCGACTTTATGTGAGTGAGAGCCAACTCTCACAATTGCGTAACCACTTTCTGGATGTGTGTTGTTCTCTTCTGTCATTATTACCGCCTCTTGTCTAAAAATCTTGCCTTCTGTCGCTTCTCATACTGCAAATGAAATCTCATACTGCAAATCGTACCTGTGTATCGCACAATCCTCGGGTGGGCATCTTGCGCGGCACTACTCTCCCGCCAATGAAGTCTCCCGCCAACAAGCGGCCCGAGCGACGACTCTCTCCTGTTACACGAATCACGCTGTTACACGAATCAATCTTCCCTTCCTGCTCAGATTGGGAGACGGGGCGCCTTTTACCACGCCACAGATTCCATCAGAGCCTAAAACGTTAACGATCAACGCTATTCAAATCAAGTATTTGGGAGCAAGTTTTCTCCTTCCCCTTTGGGAGTTTTCGGGTGGCGCTCGTTGGAACGGGGGAGCAGGGATGTTCCCATAATTTACGAATGGAGGTCTGCAGCACGTTTTGGGTGGCAAAGGGAGGAGGAATAGACGTATTTATATCAGTAAAAACATATAGTTATGGTGTCATGAGGGGGTAGCATTGAGAATGAGATGGCATTTCTGCTCCTCGAGCTCTGTTGAATAGGCCCAACGAACGTGTTCAAAATATCACGGCAACTCAGAAATGAATCCTTTCTATGGGAGTAATTTCATGTACCATAGGGAATTGTCTATGGTGTTAAGGGGTTGAAAGAGGCTATGTAAAAGGTCCGAGTTGGGGCCGTTGCCTCACTATTGACGTTTTACGAACTTAGGACGGTTTCGTGTCTAACTGTGTGATCGGAGTCATTGAGGACGATGAATCGGTACGCCGCAGCCTTCAGTTAAATCTGGAGCTGGAGGGGTATGGAGTGGTTCTTGCTTCTGATGGAGAAGAAGGCATCTCACTTGTTGAAAAACATAGTCCTGATTTACTCATACTCGATGTAATGATGCCGAAGAAAGATGGTCTGCAAACCTGTAAGGAGTTGCGGAACAAAGGCATCTCGACACCACTCATTCTTCTTACAGCGCGGAGTGCCGAAGTCGATAAAGTGCTTGGTCTTGAGCTTGGTGCTGACGATTACCTGGCAAAACCGTTTGGTATGCGAGAACTGGTTGCGAGAGTGAAGGCGCTTTTGAGGCGGACCCAAAGTTCAGCTGAAGTCGATAAAATTGAATTCGATGACGTTGTCGTTGATTTTAAGGCCTACAAAACAGAACGTGCCGAGCAGCCAATCGAACTATCCGCGCGTGAATACCGCTTATTGCGCTACCTCGTAGCAAAGAATGGATCGGTGGTGAGTCGAGATGAATTACTAGACGAAGTCTGGGGCTATAATTCCTACCCATCAACTCGAACGGTAGACAACCACATTGCAAGGTTAAGACAGAAGATTGAACGAGACGTAACCCAACCGCAAAGAATCATCACAGTCCATGGGGTGGGTTATAAGTTTGTCGCGTAGCCCTGAGAAGTTTGCCGAATCCTCAAGAATCCATAACGTTGTAGTGCTTCCCCATTTCATTCTCTTGCCATGCCTCCAACTCATGCTCCCAGCTCTATGGCCTGGTTCTTTCTGGCTCTCTTCTCTGAGCGTCCTGGTCTATCAGTGAAAGAAGGGGAGCAGGAGACAAGAAGAATTACACTAAAAACAGGGAGTTAGGATGGCTTGGAGGAGTTTGTCCCAAAAATGTCAAAAACCTGTCACAAAGTTGCACCCTTTTTTCACCAGTTGAATCCAATCTTAAGAGTGCAGTTAGTTGATAACAGCAGCGGTTTTTCAGGCTACCCTTGAAGGTGGCGTTGAGCTGGCGAATGGTGACGGACATCACGAGCAGCACGGTTGTGGGAAGAGGTTTAACAACCAGACGTATAAAAATAAGGTCTTTCCATGTGCAAATTTACACCCCTTGAGCTCTTTATCATCGAAAAGCCAGAGATCTCCTGTAAGGAATTCGAGCGGTTTTTGGGTGATTATGTCGAAGGAGATCTTTCTGAGACTCTTGTTGAGAAAGTCGAGAGCCATCTTGAACAGTGTCCCGAGTGTCAGGATGGTTTGGAGCTGTATAATCAAGTAATTGACCTGGCAAGAGTGCTAGGCCGTGAGGTGCCTGCTGTTCAAGAGGAGATGCCGTCCGATGTAAGGGACCGTCTTCATGCCAAGCTTAATGAGTCGCTCGGATTACATCTCCCAGTAAGCTCGTCATAGCTCCTACTGATACACGCCTGAGGGAGATTGTTATCGCAGTATTATCCGTTCTAGAGCTCCCTGGGAGCGGTAACGTCGATATGTTCTGATACAGCACTTTGTTGGACACCCGTGAAACTATTTCCCCTTCGGCTGCCAATGGGGTAGGAATATGTCCATATGAAGGACACGATTTACCTATTTGATGGCTCAGCTTACATCTTCCGCGCTTTCTATGCGACACCGCACTTGACAAACAGCGAGGGTTTTCCAACGAACGCGCTCTATGGATTCACGCGAATGTGCCTGAAATTTTTGAAAGAGACCATGCCAGGACATGCCGTGATGGTCTTTGATGCAGGGCAGAAGACGTTTAGAAATGAACTGTATGAAGAGTACAAAGCGAACCGGGATGAATGTCCTGAAGACCTGAGAGAGCAGATGCCATACTTTCGTGATATCTCGAAGGCTCTTGGTTTCCCCGTTGTGGAGCTCCCTGGATATGAAGCTGATGACGTAATCGGAACGCTCACAAAAGCGCTCCGTTCTCTCGATTACTCAGTCGTTATCGTTTCCGCTGATAAAGATCTGATGCAACTTGTGAGTGAGCAGGTGAGTATGTGGGATACCATGCGGGATAAGCATTATGATCGAGAAGCGGTTCACGAGAAGCTCGGCGTCTATCCAGAACAGGTCATTGATTATCTGGCAATCGCAGGGGACTCTTCCGATAATATCCCGGGATTGAAGGGAGCAGGGCCGAAGACCGCTATACAGCTCATTGAAGGATATGGCTCGATTGAAAATATTATTTTGTCTGCTTCTGAAATCGCAGAAGATAAGAATATTCGCAGTCGAAAGAAGATATCAGAGATTTTGCAATCGAATAGTGACATCCTTCGATTGAGTAAAGAGCTTGTTACGATTTGTACGGAAGCTCCACTTGAGCTCATTGAATTAGCTGCAGAGAGCGATACGGAGCATGAAGATGAGGATTTTGCGCACATCAATGGAGTTCACAATGCAGATCATCTCCTACGCTCAATAGAGTTTCGAGGGCTTCGTTCAGAGGAGTTGGGTGAGCTGATTCAGAAATTCAGTTTTCATTCTCTTTTTGATGACTTCCCAATGAGTGATCGGAGAAAGAAGAGCGCTTCGATGAATCAGAATTACCGCCTTGTCCTAAAGCCTGATTTCAAGGAATGGTTAGAGCGGTTTCAGGAACAAAAAGAAATTTCTATAGATTTAGAAACCACATCACTTGATGTTCACCACGCAAAGGTGGTTGGTGTAGCAGTGTGCTGGGATGAGACAGAAGCGTTTTATATTCCCTGCGGACATATTGAGGATGAACAAGAGCAGGTCTCGGTAGATTATTTACTCAATTCAATAAAAGACCACCTTGAATCGCCCGCGATAAAGAAGATTGGCCAAAATCTTAAGTACGATTCTCAAGTGCTTCTGAGCTACGGTATTCGTGTTCGAGGCATTTGGTTTGATACCATGGTTGCCGCTTATCTGCTCCATCCAGATACTGGCGGATATGGCCTCTCAAATCTCGCCAAGGAGTATCTTGATTATGAGATGCTTGAGTATTCAGACGTTGTCGAAGACGGAGAGAACTTTCGAAATGTTTCGCTCCAAAAAGCAGTCCAGTATGCTGCAGAGGATGCTCATATCACATGGCTTCTTTATCAGAAGTTAAGCAAGCTTATTACCGATAATGCATTGGAGAGGGTGTGTTTTGAAGTCGAGTCCCCCCTCGTTGAAGTTCTGGCAGCTATTGAGCACTTCGGGATTGGACTGAACGTAGAGTTCCTCCATCAGATGAACGAGAAAGTTTCTGCTCAGATACAAGAGCTGGAAAAGAAAATTTTCGAAGCAGCTGGATGTGAATTTAATGTGAATTCTCCAAAGCAACTCGGTGAAGTATTATTTGAAAAACTAAAAATACCCACTGATGGAATTAAGAAGACGAAGACCGGTTACTCCACAAACCAAGCGGTACTAGAGCAGATTCAAGAAGAGCATCCTGTGCCAGCTTTTATTCTTGAATACAGAGGCCTACACAAATTGAAGTCTACTTACCTGGAGAGTCTTCCGAAGGAAGTCTCTGATGTTACTGGACGGGTGCATACACGACTGAATCAAACAATCGCAGCAACGGGGCGCCTTTCAAGCTCTGAGCCAAATCTTCAAAACATCCCGATTCAAACAGCGCTTGGGCGCCAGGTACGCCGAGCATTCGTGCCTACGGAAGGGAGTATTTTTATTGCGGCGGACTATTCTCAGATTGAGCTTCGTCTGTTAGCGCATCTCAGTCAGGATGAGGCTTTGATTCAAGCGTTTCAAGAAGGGAGTGATGTTCATGAGCGTACGGCTCGTGAAGTGTTGGGAATCTCACCAGATGTTGAAGTGAGCTCGCAAGAGCGACGACTTGGGAAAACTCTGAACTTTGGCATTGTGTACGGCATGAGTGGTTTTCGGCTTGCTCGAGAGCTTGGAATTCCAGTCTCTGAGGGGACCGCTTACATCGAGCAGTACTTTGGACGGTATCCTCGAGTAAAGGAGTACTTCCAGCATGTTGAAGAGCAGATGGAGAAAACCGGAGAAGTCCGAACAATTCTTGGTCGTAGGCGAATTGTGCACGAAATTGAAGTTGGTGTTCGAGATAAGAACTTTGTGAAGCGAGCGGCGATGAATGCACCTCTTCAGGGAAGTGCGGCCGACTTAATCAAGTTAGCGATGATTCGAATGTCTCGAATAATAGAGGAAGAGCAGTTGCCCCTTACGATCGTTCTCCAGGTGCACGATGAGCTGCTTTTTGAATTACAAATGAATGGACTTGGAATGCTTGACGTCGAAGGGTTTAAGAGCATTATTTCGCGAGAAATGGAGGGGGTTCTCCCACTTGCTGTCCCTTTACTTGTTGGAGTGGCCTCAGGCAATAACTGGGAAGAGGCGCATGCGTAGAGAGAAAAAGTCCCTGATGGATAGCAAGTTAGGGATGAAATGAAGGATGCCTCTTGTAAATAGGGGAGATGCCGCTTATCTGACAGAGGGAAGGACGGGTGTGCGTGATTGAATTATTCGCTCAGGTTTCAATATGGGTAATCTTGGCTCTCGAGTAGAGGAGACAGAAGCTCACAATACAGAGCCCGAAAACAAGGTTTCTCGTACCTGTGGGGATTCTGCGTCCTGTGCAGTAGTAGAGGTGAGTGCCCCAGAAAGCAGTTCAGGGCGCGCGAAGCGGAAGGGGCAGCTTGCTGCCGAGCGCCAGAGAGATACAGAGCTGGTTCGTCGTTCATTAGAGGGTGACCGAGAGGCTTTCCGGGAGCTGTTCGAAGCATATCACCAGAGAATTCAGTTACTTGCTTACGAAATCCTCAAGTCACGGGAGGATGCTGAAGATGCGGTACAAGAGGCATTTGTGAAGGTTTACCTCGCTCTCCCGAAATATCGAGGACAAGCAGCATTTTATACGTGGCTTTTCCGCATTGTGTATAACATGTGCATCGATTACAAACGGCGTCTCGTTAGGCGAGGTGGGGAGCAACTGGAGTTGATGGAAGAAACTTTGAATTCTTCCGAAGTTTCTTCGTCTTACGAAGGGATAGTTGGTGGTGCGCAAGCACCTGACCCATTAGCAAGACTCGAACACCGGCAGGAGCTGGCGAGGGTGCAGCGAGCTTTGGGCAGACTCTCAGAGGAGCATCGGGTGGTTATTACTCTGCGAGAGATTGACGGATTGAGCTATGAAGAAATTGCGGATGTCGTTGGAGTTTCAAGAGGAACGGTAATGAGTCGACTTTTCTATGCGAGAAAAGCGCTTGAGTCTGCTCTCGGAGATTACGGTAGTAGGGATGCAAGGAAGTAGAATAGCGAAGCACTGTTAAGGATCGTCATGAAGCAAGAACAATCGAGTGCGAACACAGAAGCAGAGGCTCAAGCGCTTTCTGAAGAATGTGTAAACATTCAAGATAGTCGTTTATGTGATTCTGATCGCCGACTCCTCCAGAAGTATCTCGATGGCGAGTGCTCGTCCTTCACTCTTTTCTTTGCGCGCCGCTTGCTTCGGAAAAGCGATGATGCAAGAAGATATCTTGAGCTCCTCAGCAAGGCCTCTGCAAAGGTCGTTGAGTCATCTTTAATAAAATCGGCAGCATTAAAGCGAGAGTCTCTATCCACTGAAGAATTGTGGAGGCGTATAGAACAGAGAATTGATGCAGAAGAGCGTGCATCTGTCTTATTAGGCGAACGAAAAGTTCGGAATAAAGATTTTCAATTAGACGCTCCAAGAATGCGGTCGTTTATCGAATCGCTATCAGAAGGGATTCTTGCAAGAAGAAGCTCCGTCTTTGGTGGCATGGCTGCTCTGACGACGTGTTGTTTGCTTCTGGTTTTAAGTTTCTCGTCGGGAGAACCTGTGAACGAGCTTGACACCGTATCGTTAGAGGAAGAAGGCAGTTCCGAACGGAAGCAATATGGCATGGGCAAAAACGAGACAAATGCCCTCAGAGCGGCCTCTGCTGGCTCTACTGATAGAAATGCGAACGAAATTCGTATTCTTCCCTTTAGTCGGTCTGTGCCGATTGACCTTGTTTCGTCGAGATCCGATCGGACCTATCAGCATGGAGTAGTGGCACCTCTTGATAGTGATGCACATACGGGTGCTTGGGAGGAGAACTATCCCTTAACAGCCGGCACTTTTGATCCGTTCTCTTTTGATGCGCTTATTGCCGGCAGTAATATCGGTAGACGATTCAGATCGAGTGAAGCGCCGTTGCCTCCTCAACTGAGCGTATCGAATGAGCAATATCTAAGCCATCGCTCACAAAAAAACAGTTCAGTACCAAAGATGTTTGGTAACAGGGAGATGTTGCACGACATTGAACTCGATTTTGCTACGCGAGATCATACATTCGATAGTAGCCAGAGTGATAATGATCGGCTAGAGAGGCGGGGAGGTCTTCCACCTACAATCATTCTTCAAGAACCAGCTATTCCAAACACAAATTTTGCGAATCGGTAAAGGCTACGGCAACTCTTTTTTCTCGTACATTCTCTCTTGTTCATGACGCCATATCATCGCTGCTCGTATTTCTTCTGAAAGTTTAGTAAGCGCTGTGTCAGAAAGCGGCATTTGTCCGTGAACGCGACTGCGGTTTGCTCTTCTCACCTGTAAGTACGTTTCGATACTTGAGAGCTTTTCAATTTGATGAAGGAGTGGGGGTGATATGAGTGAGCTGACCTGGGGGGAGTTCATTTTCTCAATAGCAGCTTCAGATGCCTGTTGATGGATAGCAGGGTTACCGACTACTTGTTTGAAGCGCGGAAAGCGTTCTCTAAAAGCGTGGACGATATTGTAGTACCGGCTTCGCGTTTTTTTTCCGAAGGAAGGCGCTTCGAATATTTCTTTATAAAGCTCAGCAATTCTTGGGAGTTTTACACCACGAAACGTACCTGGGATGGCAGGTATGAAGCTCTCATGCTTGAGTGTATCGGTGTCTGGGGGGAGGCGCTCTCGTAGAGCATCTCTGGTTTCATCACTTCGCGAGTCTTCGGGCAGATGAGATTGTTGCTCTTGAGGTAGCATCTTCGCTTTCCACGCTTCTTTCCTGTGGTCATCATACACTATCCCTGAACCCCCGATATGGGGCTTTTTGCAAACAGGATATTTTTGCTTTCGAGCAGTAAAAATTTCGACACCAGTGATGAATTTGACACGGTGTGAAGCGCTCCTTAACTGAAGGCAAAAAAGGATCGAGAAATCACAATATGCGTATTTTCAGTGTATTAGAGGAGAATTCCCCCTGTGCTTCTTTGTGAAAAGGGTCAAAAAGCTAAAGTCCTGCCACCCAAATGCCGACTTCTCCCATTGGAACGATTTATGCAGCGTACCAACGTGCGACGAGAATGCGCTGTGTATAGAGGTTGGTTTGCTTGTTTTGAGAAAATTGCGGTTTTTCCGGAGATATCTTCATGTCAGATTCAAAGAAAAGAGATGATTCATTTGAAATTATTGAGCTAGCCACTGGCTCGCTTGAAGAATTAGCTCGGGCATTTGAATTGATTCAGGAAGTATGCACAGACCGTGAGCAACCTGGCATAGAGCTCTCCGAGGAGCAAGAAGAGCTGACTATTCACTAATCATTCGTCGTTGTCTTCTTAAGATGAAACCGGACATAGTCCTGATAGGGCTCAACGGATTGAATTGTTAATTCAACTGAGTCTCCCCGTTGAAGCTTGAGTCGAGATTTCACGAGCACCGGTATGAATACTTCTTCCAGTTCGACTTGGTACTGGGGCCCATCATTTCGTACAACTACCCCGCAAATCGTTTCTTTCTTTTTTGCCTTTCGCTTTAAATGCTTGAGAACCCAGAATCGATGAGTGTCTCGCCCCATAGTCCTGGCGCTCTGTAGGGCGGCTGCGGTTTCTTGAATGAGACTTTCTAACGCATCTGCATCGTAAGGCAGGGGTTCCCCTTTCAGAAAACTAACGAGTTGGCGTTGATTGGCGAGATCTAAGTACCGTCTTATTGGAGAGGTGACTTGGGCATAATTCGAAAGACCAAGTGTTGCATGCGCATCTGGGACGGTGCTTGTACGAGAACGCTTTAACGTTCCTCGAAGAGCCGCATCGTAAGCTGGGCCAGGGGGAACTCCTATCAGTCGAGATTCTGAAGTTGCATCTGATGGTTCTTGAGAGCGGTAGATGAAGGGGATTTCATTTTCTCTTGCAAAAAGAGCCATGAACTCGTTCGCCATGACCATCATCTCGCCAATAAACTCACGCGCCGGCGTTTGGTCTGAGTACGCTTCGATCGAAAAGTCAGACTGCCGAATGTTATTCGGATGACTCAGTACAATCTGAACTTCGCGTTTCGGGATTTTCATTCCTCCGTTCGCTATTCGCCTCGATTCAAACTCTGATGCGATCTGGTAGAGCGTGTCATATTGACCCGATGGGGGATCGAGAAGGGCGTCAACATGTGAGTAGCTCATCCGTTCGCGTACTTGAATCTTCGTTAAACGGAGGGATTGCGCTCTTACCTGAAATAGAGAGTCAAGTTCGATAAAGCATGAGAGTGCGGGACGAACCTGGTCCGCACATAAACTCGCCGTCTGTTCCGCAATTTTTTCGGGGAACATATGGAAGGTGCCTTCTGGAAAGTACAGCGAGGTGGCCCGCGAACGAGCTTCTAAATCGAGTGGCGAATCAAGAGGAATCAAGGACGCTACATCTGAAATATGAATGCCCAATCGGTAGCCGTCTTCAAGCACTTCGAGAGAGAGAGCATCATCCATATCCTTGGTATCGGAGTCATCAATCGTTATGCAATGAAGGTGTGTACTGTCTTCGTGAATGCTCAGGGCTTCTGGAGAGAAGGTGAGGAGCTGAGCTGTTTCTTCAAGAGCCTGAGGAAAGCGAGTTCGTAAATCGTTTCGAATAAACGAAAGATTGGTGTTTGAGTGAAACCAACCAAGAGTACGGAGAAAGTGATATGCGCGCTCTTCTCTGGAGCCAGAGCGAGAAGTCGATGTGCGAGATTCATAGTGCTCAAGAAAATGCGCAACCTCTTTCACCTCATTGTTATCGATATGTTGGCAGGTGGCAGCTACTCGCTCAATTTTTTTGATTAGCTCAAGGGTTGACTGCGAAAGGTGATCGAAAGTTTTTACCGACTGTGCTTGAGTATTTATTTGTAATAGCTCTTCCATAGCAACGTTCAACAGCCGTTCTTTTTCTCGTCGTGCAGCCTCTGCCCGTTGCAATTCTTCTACTGTTGATACTGCTCGGGGAATGAAAGAATTTCGTTTCCGTTTGAAAAAGATGGAATCTTCATACAGTGCAAAGCGAAGGATCAGGTGTTCTCGTAGCCCGTGTTCTCCAAAATAGAGAGTAGCAAGCTCATGAACTGAATACTCTCGCTCGTCTTCATGGATAAACGACCAGAGCTCTTCGGTTGGGAAATGAGAAGCGTTTTCAAGAGCCTCATCCCGGTGCCTAAGAAGATACTCGGCCTTTTCCTGATTGCTTGTCACCGTTGCAGGTAGCTTCCCTGGGATTACATCAAGGCGTGAGGAGGGAAGTTCAACCTCACGGCACCGCATCGTCAGGAGTCTAAGCTTTTGTCCCTTAGTGCTCACGACGACACCGAGTTGCGGCTGCCCCTCGTTCTCGTAAACGACAAGGGCGCCCTCTTTCATCATTATTTCGTTTTGGGGGCCCGAAGACGATGTTGTAGAAGTGTGTGATGAAGCAACCATGAGCCCCAGATTGGAACAGAGGAGACAAAAAGTGTCAAATATTTCTGGGAGATAGCCAGATTTTGATTCCTTGGCACCTCTTCGCGCCATAACAAGGAAAGAGGATAGTTTTTTTAAAAAAAATTATTGATGTACACTCTCTTGCAGTGGGATAGAGGGAGTGAAGCTGTGGTGGTGTAGAGGGAGTGAAGCTATGGTAAGCCCGAATGACAGTTCAAAACAGAACGACGCTATTGGTTCCCAACAAGCGCCCAATGAAGGGCTAAACTCCGTCATAGGCGAAAATTTGCCGATCGAACATCGATTGCCCTATTTAGTTACTGAGGTAGCCAACTGCCAAGAAATCGATGCTATTCTGGATACACATAACGGCTCGCTAGGCTATGATGAACTAACATTTCTCAATGAGTTGTCCGTAAAGTGCGAACAATACCGCTCTGCGAATGAAGATGGCAAAGAGAATGTTTTGGCTGATGTAAAAGGTCTTATAGAGCGCTCTTCCGCTCAGTTAGTTGGCGTGCTTGAGAAGGTAGAAGCACTCAATGGTGGTTCAACACCTCATTTGATGGCCTTACTGAAAGGGTCAGAGCCTGCCGAGCGAGGAGAGAATACAGATACACCAGTTCTATCAGATCCAGACGGACCCGATGGGCCAGTACCACCAGTTCCTCCAGTACCACCAGTTCCTCCAGTACCACCAGTCACACCAGTACCACCAGTCACACCAGTAC
>RFPC01000040.1 GCA_009926305.1 bacterium | reverse complement strand
AACATTCTCTTCAGCGATTACCGATTTCACATCGATGACAACTCCGCCTTTCTTAAGCATAGAGCTCAGCTGATAGTGAGAATTGCTCCCCAAGTACTCGTCATGAGAAACAGCGAGAATCACCGCGTCTAGGTCTTTCAGCTCAGACTCATTGGAAAGCGTAATCCCATACTCGGCGTGCACCTCGTCGGGACAGGCTATCGGATCATGGGAGATGACAGAGCATCCAAACTCTTTAAGCTCAGCGTGAATATCTGGAACTCGACTGTTTCTAATATCTGGCACATCCTCTTTAAAGGTGATGCCGAGTACACCTATTCGAGAATCTCTCACATTCAGTCCGTTATTCACCATCCGCTTCACTGTCTGCTGAGCGATATATTTGCCCATCCCGTCGTTAATTCTCCTCCCTGCGAGTACCACCTGGGGATGATATCCGAGCTGCTCTGCAAGGGTTGTCAGATAGTAAGGGTCAACACCGATACAGTGCCCACCGACAAGCCCTGGATAGAACTTCAGGAAGTTCCACTTGGTACCAGCTGCTGCTAACACGTCTTTCGTCGAGATATTAATACGGTCAAAGATAATTGATAGCTCATTCATAAGAGCAATATTCAGATCCCGCTGAGTGTTCTCAATAACTTTCGCTGCTTCTGCTACTTTAATAGACGGTGCCTCATGAATCCCTGCTTGAATTATAGCACCATACACCTTTGAGACTTTTTTGAGAGTCTCTTCGTTTTGCCCTGAAACAACCTTTACAATTGTCTCGAGTCGATTCGTCTTGTCTCCTGGATTAATGCGCTCTGGTGAGTATCCAAGAAAGAAGTCCTTCCCCGATACGAGGCCTGACACCTCTTCGAGTATCGGGCCACAGACATCCTCTGTTACCCCTGGATACACGGTTGATTCGAAAACGACGATATCTCCCTTCTTTAGAATACCACCGACACTCCTTGAAGCAGAATGTAATGGGGTGAGATCCGGATTATTATTGCTATCAACAGGCGTCGGCACGGTAACAACGATAAAGTTACAGTCTCGAATCGCTTCCACAGAGTCAGCGTAGGCAAGGGGGCTTTCAGCTATCTCTTCACGTGAAGCTTCCCCTGTTTCATCTACGCCAGCTTTCAGACTACTAATTCTTTTTGAATTGATATCAAAGCCAATGGTACCTTCAAACTTCCGTGAAAAGGCGAGTGCTACTGGCAACCCGACATAACCAAGACCTACAACACCAATCTTCATGAGAACTCCTGTGAATTATTGCCTCGAACAGCCCTCTACAGCTCGGACTGCATTGCCCACATACTTACTATCCCTAAAAGTAGCTCAAACTTCAAGAAAACGGCGAGCCAACAGCGGAAATTACGAGTGTGAGCCTCACACTATCGAAGATTCTTCAGGTAGCGAATTCCGCCTTGACCGAGCACTGATTCCAACACTCTCTGAATCGGAGCCCGCAAACGTATGGCCTCTAGACAGTTCATGATCATGTTAACGATACGGCTCAAAAGCCGAACTCCTGCTGGCTGAGCAATCTCACCTTGCTGAAAGCTCTCCAAAAACAACTCAAGAGAGCCTTGTGTAGAAGTGGAGGCGATGAAATGGTGGTAGCAAGTAGCAAGCTGAGATGCTTCAATCGAAAATGGTATGGTTGGACATTGTCGAGCCCGAGCCTGACACTCAGATAAGCTCCTGCTGTTCGCCGAGATTCTCTCTAGCTCTCTTAATACCGCTGTTACCGAGACGTCTTCTAGGACCCAGCCTGCTTCCCAACTTTTGATGCGTTCCGCAGGGGCACCGAGGGGACCTACGATCACGGGTATCCCAGCAGATAAAAGCTCATCACAGGCAAGGCTATATGTCTCAGGACAAAGCGATAGAAGTATTCCTACTTGGGAATTCGCAGCTTCTAACTTTTCTCTGACATTTTGTGGTGTATAAGGGCCGAGACAATTTTCGAATCCAACCTGCTCCCAGTCTCCCAGGACACTCCAATGAATATCTCTACCTGATGGAAGTGTTTGAACACGAAAAAGCTCTTTAAAAATTTGACCACCCTTATGTCTCCCATGAGGGGCAATCGTAATGATAGATAGAGGTGAGAGAGAATCGGTTCTGGCCTTAATCGGTTGAATTTGATGAACACCGTGCTGAACTACTTCAATAGGCGGCACCTCTGGCAAAAGTCGCTCAAGGTACTCCACTGTATTTTGAGAGAACGCGATATTTTTAAGCGAATGAGAGAGCAATGATAATCCGTATACACGATATTCCCGCATGTAATGCTCGGAATATCCACAAGCACTTTTGCACTCAACTCCTGAGCAGTGCTCCCCACCAATGGTAAAGAGGTGAAAGCGAGGACAAATAGTTGCGAAATCATGGAGGGAGACTATATACGGGATGCGGGCCTTTAGCGTCTCCACCAGTTCCTTTTGATTAAACCACCGGGTGTGGTGCACATGAACGAGACTAAAGATGCTTGGATCGAGAATCTTTTCTAAAGCATCTGGCTCATCTGCATCATACGAGAACTGGATAGAAAAACCTCCTGAGAAGGATTCTAAAATGTAGTGGTTCTTATCCTTCACAAGGGACCAGTGAGAGAATTCTTGAAGAGACTCAATGACTCCTTGTACGTGCCGCTCTGTGCCGCCTATAGGATCTCTTCGAGCTATATATGGCCCATTATGCAGGATATGCAGGATGCGGGGCTTTGCTTCTTTTTCAAAATGCTTAAGCAGCGCTCGGTGTATCCTATTCTGCAGCTCGGAAAGGGGATTTTCTCTTATAAACTTTCCAACATTGGGATAATAGGCCGGATATCGAGAGCGCAATACTGCCTCTCCTGCTTCCATCAATTTCTTTCGCTCAGGCCCAAAAGACTTTCCCCCCGCATGAAACACAAAAGTATCATCTGCGAGAAGATCAACATATCCAGCCTTCTGAGCTCTGCAAGAGAAATCATTCTCTTCTCCATATCCCCTCGGAAAGGCTTCTTCATCAAATGAACCGAGAGCATTGAGTGCGGAACGTGTGATATAAGTGCAAAAGCCCACGCATGTCGGAAGAGTTGGATAGGCTCTCTCGCTACAGGCTTCAACAACTTCTGCAAATGTATCAATTGAAAGATTAGGCGGTAGAGGATTGTCTTTGAGAAATATCGGAAGGGAACATACCGTTCCGTTATTGGTAAATGGAGTAACGGTTGCTACGTTTGTCCTGGAGTATGCTGCTTGAGTAAGCTTTTCTACCCATCTCTTTGTAACTACTGTATCGCTATTTAAAATAATGACGTCATTGGGAGCAACATGAGCCATCCCTCGATTTACGCTCCTTGTAAATCCAAGATTCGCTTCGTTCTCTAAAATCTCAAATTGCCACCCAGATAAGTCTATATCCTGTTTTGATAACCAGCACTTAAAGCTTCCGTCGGAACTCTTGTCATCAACTACTACTATAGACAGGTTCTTATCCGTGTGAGTTACCACAGAGTGCAGGCATTCGAGGACGCCATCAAAGTGATTAAACACTGGTATTACTACTGAAACTTGGTTCATCTCTCCCCAAAACTTTGGGATGCAATTTGTTCGGCAGATATGCACTCGCTATCGAAAGGGAACAATACCGAGAATCTTAGCCCATTGAAAGTATCGATACTTTGTATCTCCTTTTGTATCATCGTCGGAGCTCTAAAACGCGTCTCTGGGACAACTATCGGGCTCATTCCAGCAGGGATGAAAATGTCAAAATCGTGATTCTTTTCCGCAGTTTTCTCCAGCGCCATAATCATCTCGTGTCGCCTACCACACACAATATAAAAAGGAGCGATCTCAACCTCATGGCAGCAGTAGAGTCGGTGCCCAGGGGCGCCAATCAACGTTGAGTGATTCCTGAGATTTGGCTTCATCCCCCGTTCGGTTCTCGAGTAACCCGCTGCTAGCACTTTTGGTCGCCAGCCCGCAGTAATGATGGGGAGGGTGCAAAAAACGTCTGGGAAGGCGAGGGGAGTTAATAATTTTCTAAGCGATGATGTGCTAGGGGTCGGGCAGTCATCTCGCACGAGACACACATACTGCTCACTCGACTGCCTCAGAAAATGCGCAATTTCCTCACGTGATGAAGATGCTGCAAAGGAAATGACCTCGGGAGTCGGATGTTTAGAGACATACCGTGTTATACCGGGATAGTCTCCAGAGTCCACTTGAAGTGGGAACTCAAGTGTTACTTCCTCTATATTTTTTTTCAGAGCCCTTTGAGCAGCCTCAAAGGCGTATGGCTTTGCCTCTAGCGATGCTGCTACTGAGCCACTGTGACTGCGCCAGTAGTAAAGTTTCTCTGGTATGTGAGCTATGTTGTTAGCAACTCTTGCAGCTCTTAAAAAAAGCTCATAATCCTGGCTTCCATCAAATCCTGTCTGAAACCCTCCTATGCTGTCTATCAATGTCTTGGCATAGACAGTCAGATGCCCAGTATACATGAATGAGCGAAAGTACATCGGAGACCAACTCGGCTTCTCGTGGACTTCGATAACCTCTCCGGACTCGTCTATCTTCACCTCATCAGAGTAAAGAATCTCAGGATGCTCTTCCGCCTGAAGACGCTCAACTATGCAAGATAGTGCGTGAGGGGCAAGCAAATCGTCGTGGTCTAAAAGTGCAATATACTCTCCTGACGCCATTTCAAGTGCGGCATTCGAAGCTGCAACTATATGGCTACGACTCGATAGAGTCGTCAGTCGCACCCTTTCGGGATTCTCCGCACTGATATCATTCAAATATTGAATGACCTCGTGGTTGACTGAGGCATCATCTGCAAAGCAGACTTCCCAGTGGGGATACTGTTGAGCAAAGACTGAGCTGACGAGTGCTTGTATATCTTCAAGGCGAGGGTCACAAACAGGACAGAGAATCGAGATTAGCGGCTTATACTTGAAATCGGCTTCAATATTCGAAACGCGTTGAGCTGCATTTAATATTTCTTGCTTCGTATGACTGAGATTCGGGCGCCCGTCGGGCCAAACTCGACGCCAGACTCCGTAGATGATTCCGAGCAAACCATGCCTTCTCCAAGTATTCCTTATCCGATATAGCAACACGTCAGCTCCATCCACGCCCCATAAACTACATGGAGGAGCGTTAATTGAAAAGCAGACAGGCGTACTGATTTCATCAGCAGCTTCCGAACTACCACCTCTTTTCATTAGTAAAATCAATTGATTGCAGGAGCTGAGGCATCACATCTTAGACGGTCTGTCCAGAGAGCACATGAAGGTTTTATATTTTATGTTTTTTTTATGCATATTTGCTCTGTCTGCTTCCATAACAGGAGGCAGGTGAGAGAGCGAAGCGAATTGTTAACTCACTCTGGTTTTTTTAGTTCATTTTTAAGGATTCTTACCATGAAACACATAGTCCGGCATTCAAGCCACAAAAAAGCTGCTGCTAACCTCGTCAAGTTATTAGTAACTCTGTCCATCTTTCTCGGATTATCTGGGTGCATTTTTGCAGCAGCAGAAAAATTGGGGAATGAGGCGATTAACCTTATACAGAAGGGAGCAGAGCAGGGAGTAACCGGAGCAGTGAAAAATGCTGCAAAGCAGACTTCCAGAGATGTACGAAAATCAGTCGGCGATATCCTAAAAGGAAGAGCGGTCGTCTCATGTGATGATGTAAAGGCAGCTTTGGACGGCCTGGAGAATGCCATAGAAAGTGACGGTGGTTACGATGGAGACCTTGATGATCTTGTCTTAGATTTCTCAAACCTCCTTGAAGGAACAGAGAAAGAAGCTTTTCTGAAAACCATGGAACAATTACTCGACAAGGCTGAGGAGTGTCGAGAATAGGATTCATCTCTAACTTTTTTTTGGAAGGTTCACATGCTCAAGAATATTTTCAACATCACTGTAGTCTCTTGCTCGGTTCTCTTTCCCTCACTTGTCTTGGCTGAAGCACTCGCATTTAAGATCAATGGCATTGGACATCGAAACACAGAGCTCATAGAGGTTGACCTGTATGATAATGGAGAGCCCGAATATTATACGAGCACTGCGGGGCAAGTCGTAAAGCTTGATAGAGATGAGGGGAGACTCGTATCAGTTGGCACATTACCAGCCGGCACGGGAGTCACAGGCTGTGCCATCGGGAAAATAGGAAGTATACGCCAAGATCCCCTTTATCTATCTGGCTCTCCCGATGCAAATACGGCAATTGGAAATCGAGCAGGAACTCTTCAACTTGTTAACCTAACGACAGGTCAAACGGTCGGGTCAACGTTCTCGGGCGAAGCTCCATATAGCCAACTTGGAGAACAAATCATTGGACTAGGCGAATTAAGTAATTCATCGAATAGCATTGCATACTTTGCAGTCTCGGAAGAGCGTCTTGCAAATTCGACGAATATGGCACGGGTAAAGATTTTTTCTGTCTGGGACTCAACTACCTTCGTACAACCACAACTTGTTGAGAGCTGTTCTCAATTCGTATTTCCAAAAAGAGGACTTCTCTCAGCGCCTCATATGACTCCTATTGGAGATATCACTGGTGACGGAGTCCGCGAACTATTAGTAGTGGCTCCAAGTTGTCCCACAGGCGCTTGTGCCCATGTCCATCAAACACAGGTCATTAACCCCGTGACCTGTGGTATTCTCCATCAATATAGTCACAACCTTCCAAATGTTAATCCGTATGGAACGATTAGTAGCATCGAGCATCTTGGTGACTTCTATAGTAACGGAAAGCAGCATGTAGCTCTTGCTGTCAGTGGTTCAGGCTCTCAGTATCAAGGTGGTGTACAGATTCTTGAGATTGCATCTTCTGGAGCAGTAACCGTTGTTCATACAATTCCAGCTCCAGATCAAACATTTGGCTTTTCGATGGCATACAATGGAGAAACTCTCGCTATCAGCAGCCCTTATAATGACTACCATCCGAATGTAAACGTCGAAGAGGGCGAGATACACCTCATCGATAGAGGAACCAATACTATCAGAGAAAGCTTTGGTGGCGGTCGACAACGTGAGTACAGAATCGGTGGGAACTTACAGTGGATCATCAGGGATGGTATTCCACTCTTAGTCTCTACTTCACAGGATCTATATCCAAAAATGGACGTTTTTTTCACAGAAGGAGATTCCCTCGCACTGTCTAGAACCGCTTGCGCTGACTTTCAACAAAACCTAAATCCCCAGATAGAGATTCATGTTGACTATTCAGATACCAGTATTGATTTTACAATTACTGGTCTTAATCCTAGTCCTGATGCAAAGTCATTTCTTTACATCGATGGGGTAAATCCATATCTGAGCAGCCCGTTCTTCACTAACTTTGGTCAAAGCTGTAATACGACAATGCGATTTCAATATGCGGTATCATCACCAGAGCTCAGTGTAAATTCTCGTGGCGAAGCATCATTTTCAATACCGTACATTCGAGGAACGATTCCGCACTGGAACGAGCGTGGGCTGACTGCAGCGGTAGCAACGTTTCTGCTCCCACAAAATGGAAATATCTCGTTCAGTTCAAGTAGTGAATTACATTTTACCCTTCCTTAGGGGGAGTGAGAGTCATCTCAGCAGCATTCTTGCCTGAGATGACGAACTTACAAAAATACGGTTTTAAGTAGTATGCGCTAGCAATCCAGAGTATCCTGCCGCCTCGCGTTAAGAGCGGTAGAATATTCGTCTCCGTGGGGGAATACCATAATGAGTGCATCCAATTATTTTGTTCGACGTGCTGCTCCGGAAGATGTGTCGCATGCCACACGGATAGGCAGCCTTATTCGAGAGGCTGCTAAAACTCATAGCATTGCAGAGCGAAGCCAAGAGCTCATCACTGATAAATTGACAAAGGGTCTAGCGGCAATCGCATTACAAGAGTCAGTGGTAGTCGGATTCGGCTATCTCGCTCCCTGGGGAGGAGATGTCATTTCTCACTCTGGGATTGTGATCGACCCAGCTCACCGGAATCAGGGTCTCTTACGCCAGATCAAAAGTGTTCTTCTCGAAATAGGAGACGAGCACTTTCCAAAAGCTGATGTTATCTCTCTTACACTCTCTGAAGCTGTCTACCAGGTAAATCTATCACTTGGCTATGAGAGTGCGCCTCTAACCGGACTGACCTCCGATCAAGGGTTTTGGGATGGATGTCGGGGGTGCCATCAGTATGAGGCAGTCCATTCAGCAAAACCGATAGAACAAGCGAATGGAATTGGTGGGTTTTGCTGCTGTAAAGGTATGCGTCGCCGAGCTAAAAATTGTACCAGTCACAACTAAGTTACTTTCAGCCAAAGTGGACTGACGGGGAGAACCCATCACCCCTAGTGAATAGTCCCTATTTTCCCTTCAGAGGCAAGAAAAAGGAAACTCTTTCTCTTCGAAGTCGTATATACTCTTGTTGAGAAAGGGATTAAAGCGCTCATGCACCATGCGATTTCTATAGATAATTTGCGAAAGCACTACCGGGTAAAAACGAGTCCCGAGGGTCGATTCATCTCCCTGAAGGGGATTCTCGCCCCTCAGTACAGCACCATTGAGGCAGTTAGGGGTATCTCATTCGATGTTGCACCGGGTGAACGGGTGGCCTTTATCGGACCAAACGGAGCCGGGAAGTCTACGACGATCAAGATGCTCACTGGAATTCTGCATCCAACAGATGGGAACGCCCAGGTATATGGACTTACTCCCTGGAAGGCGCGCTCTCAACTCAGTTATAAGATTGGTACTGTTTTCGGACAACGCTCCCAGCTGTGGTACCACCTCCCTGCTGAAGAGACCTTCAATCTGTTTGCTGCCGTATATGACCTGGAACTCTCCCAATTTAAGGCACGGAAAAAGGAGCTCATTGATATATTCAACCTTGGTCCTCTACTCAACAAGCCGGTCAGACAGCTCTCGCTTGGCGAACGGATGAAATGTGAGATCGCTGCCAGCATGTTACACCGCCCACAGGTACTCCTTTTGGATGAACCATCCATTGGGCTCGACGTCACTGCTAAGGCTAGTATCCGTGATTTGGTGAGACAACGCTCCGAACAAGAGGGGACTACTGTCTTATTAACCTCACACGATACCGGCGATATGGAACAGGTTTGCGATAGAGTCATCGTCATAAACCATGGACGCCTGCTCCTTGACAGCCCAATGCATGCAGTACGTCAAGCATACATAAAAGAAAAAGTAGTAACGATCCAAACTGCTGAGGAGCAAATCTTGATAGACCTTCCTGGTGTAGAGGTAATCGAGCAAAGAGCGCATCACATAACGCTGAAAGTGAATATTGAAATTACACCGATTGAAAGGGTAATCCTTCAGGCTATAGAGAATGGACAACTACGAGATCTCACGGTCGAGGATCCGCCATTAGAGGATGTAATCAAGAAGCTCTATGCAGATGGTTTATCTCTCCCCAAGCAAGAGGCGATCTATGCAGAGTAAGCCCCGCAGACGAGTCGGAAAGTATTACTCCTTCCTGAAAATCGCCTTCCGAACCGAGCTTCACTACTGGCCCGTTCTGCTTACTCGCCTCGCTTTCTTTGCGATCATTATGGTGATCTTTTCAAGACTGTGGGAGACGGCATTTGAGAGTGGTCTTCGAGCCTCTGGGACGCCGAGTGATATGCTATGGTATCTGGCTGCTACTGAGTGGATCATACTCTCCATCCCCGGGATACACAGAAAAATCGAGGAAGATGTTCGAGACGGAAGTATCGCCTATCACCTGGGACGGCCCGTGTCGTACATCTCTATGAGAATTGCCGAAGCGAGTGGCCAACTCCTCGTACGACTTGCTGGAATGGGATTAGGAGGCTTCCTGATCGCTTTTATCGCAGCGGGCGTCGGTCCAAATATCGATTCTGCACACTTTCCTATATTCCTACTCCTTGGACTCAGTGCTGCATTCGTAGGGCTTCTCTTTGAGACTGCTATTGGTCTTTCCGCTCTTTGGCTGCAAGAGGCAACACCACTTTACTGGATCTGGCAAAAGCTCTTATTCATTCTCGGCGGCTTGATGCTCCCCATCACGGTCTATCCAGTATGGATGCAGGAATTTAGTTCCATGACCCCATTCTACGCGCTTTTATATGCACCCGGACGACTGATGCTCTCACCATTTGAGTGGAGTATTGCCCTTGAGACAGCTTTTTTGGTTTCCCTATGGGGAGTAGTCGCCGTTCTGCTCCTTTCCTGGATTACAAGACAAGCTGAAAAGACTCTTGTGATAGGAGGGGGATGATATGCAGTACCTCTCTCGTTCTATACAACTGCTCTGGCTCTTGATTCTCATTAATACAAGAGCGGCACTAGCACTGAGAGGAGCGTTTCTACTGAGAAGCTTTTTTATGTTTCTCAACAACCTCCTTTTCTTCATTACCTGGATCATCCTTTTTACGAAGGTGGACCACATCGGTGGATGGCACTTACAGGACTGCGCTCTTCTCTATGGACTCGTAGCATTCGGGATAGGTATATATGCTGTTTGCTTTGGAGGCGTCAGTAATCTCTCACGTATGATCGCTGAGGGCGAGCTTGATACTTTTTTATCACAGCCAAAAAGTGTACTACTCTCAGCAGTCGCCTCGAAGACGAATGTGGCAGGGTGGGGGGATATTGTCTCTGGTGCACTCTTAATCATCTGGTCGGGCTATGCATCACCTGAGAATATAGTCTTAGTTTTCATCTGTAGTATCAGCACCATGATCCTTTATACGATGACGGGCATCATCGTCCACAGCTTCGCATTCTGGCTTGGATCTATTGATTCACTTGCTATGCAGATGCACGAGTTTGTCATCGCGTTCTCTCTCTATCCGGGGGTTATCTTCAAAGGAATGTTGAGGGTAATGCTATTTACCATTATACCAGCGGGCTTTATTAGCTATCTGCCCGTTGAACTCATTCGTAGTTTTTCATGGTCGGAGGCAGGCCTGCTCTTACTCGGTGTTGTAACGTATACTTTGCTTGGGCTCCTTATCTTTTCAGCTGGGCTGCGCCGGTATGAGTCAGGAAATAAGGTGATAGTGCGAGCGTAGATAGCGGCATGGCATGCGATAAACTCATCTGCATCCCCAAAGCTCGCTATAAATCGCTAAGCAAGTTTTGCCCGATAATTCCCGCCAGGGGATAAAGACTAATCAATGCGGTAGACGAGCGAGTCTAATTCGCCGCCATTTTGAGTCGGGCTTTTCCGCTCTTCAATAACAACTCCGCCTAACGACTCAGCGACTTTACGACTTGGAGTATTCGCACGGTCTACCGGGTAGGTAAAATACTCGACCTCAAATCGTTCTTTCGCCCAATGATAGAGGGTATGCACAGCCTCTCGACCATAATGTTGGCCATGTGCTGAACCGCGTATCCAAATTCCAAGCTCAAGAATGGTGTTCGAGATGCGTGAATGTAATCCAGTACATCCAAGGAACTCATCCGACCCGTGAGCACAGATAGCGAACACAAACTCTGCACCAGCCGCCATAGATGCACGCGAAGATTCAATGAATACGAGACAGTCATTCACTAAACTTGGTGTTGCCGGAGCCATGTATCGGGTAATCTCGTCGGTGAAACACTCAAAATGAGTGTCGGCATCAGCAACTTCAACGGGTCGTAGAAAAATGCGTTCGCCATTAACTCGGAGCGTCTCCCACGGAAGCTCGCTAGCGCTGGCACGTAGAGGAATGGAAGTATTGGCTGGAGATGTACTCATCGGGACTCTCTCTTGCTGTTAGTCTGAATGGTAGCACAGGGGTAGCAGCATCCTCAGTTAAATCGCAGCTGAACCGATTTTCAGAGAGAAATCACCCCTCTATTTGCCCGATAAGGTTTCTTATAGGTCGTTTATAAATGTATTATCAGCTAGTTATGGTAGATGCTTAGTGAATACCCTCTTAGCACCCTTGAGGAGTTCTATCTCCGTGACTCCATGTAAGCCTCATAGCTCTTTTGCAGTCCTAACCAGTAGTCTTCAGAACTTCCTAGAACGCGGGCTAAGCTCTTAGCGAGTTCTGGAGTAATTCCACCTTGCTTTTCGAGTAAAGCAGAAATTTCTTCCTCATGAACCGCTAGTGTCTCGAGCAACTTCTCTCTTGAGATTGACCGGCTCTCAATAATCTTCGTTACGACTTTACTTGGATGTGGGGCAAACTTTACTTTCGGCTTAGTCGCCATGAAGTCTTGGAGATTGAGTTTACTCGCCTGTCCCTCAATCGCACTTTCAACGATTGAGAAAATCTCGCTTTCAGTGAATAAGCCTTTCATCTGGCGCACCTGACTTTCTATCTCCCTCATTCTCTTCAAGGCAACACCGCCCCCTTTCTTGTCATTCTGAAGCCTTTCTAGGGCTGTCTCATCAGCAACTGCGCAACTATCTTTTATAATTAACTGAATCGCCTTTTTGGCCTTTTTATGCGCCTCGATACGCTTATCGCGATTCTCAAGTACTACCCGAAGAGTATCTTCTACTCCACCCGTCGTGAATGGCTCACTCAGAAACCCCTCAATTCCATTCATCAAATGCTTTGAAATAACTTCAGGAACATTTTCTTCTGGTCGCAGTGTAATAACGAAACTTGGTCGATATGCAGGAGAAACATTGTTTATTCCATCCTGAAAAGCCTTGAGCTCCTCCGGCTGCACCGAACTATGAACAAAAATCAACGAGACATTTTTTAGCATTGAGACAAAGCTCACAGCCTCTCGCCAATTTTTTCTAACATCCACATCAAGCTTTAAGGACACAAGATTGCTCAGCGCATCCTTCAATCGGACACGAGCACCTGAATCAGGCGAGTAGATCATAACTTTCAGTGGTTTCTGCTGCATAAAGGCTTCCCCCTCACAATAGTTCGGTCAGAATGAGGAAAAGGTTGATATCAGAAGTGAAAATTAATGCCTTTGCCTCAACCTTCTTTCAGCGCTAAATGACGAGATTCTTACCCATGTTTGCCCCACCTCAGAAAAACTCTTACTCACTCTTAGCATTGCACCACCTTAATACGAGGTATACCGTTAGAAGGGAGAGGACCCTGGTTATTGGCCGCTTATGGTGACGGGCCCATAATCCCCTCCCCCTTCTTTTCGGGAGCAATAAGTTATGGTTCACAATACGTCTCTCGAAGACAATCAATTTCTACAAGATAGTGGTGCTCAATATCCCATTATCTGTGGCGCCATGTATCCCTGCAGTAATCCAGAACTGATTGCAGCAGTAGCAGAAGCCGGAGGGCTACCTGTCATCCAACCACTCTCTCTCACCTATGTACATGGCTTCGAATTTCGAGAGGGGATCAGAGCAATACGAAAATTAACCGCTGGACCTCTTGCTCTTAACCTGATTGTTGAACAATCAGTGAAGCTATATCAAAAAAGAATGGAAGAATGGCTGGAGGTAGCACTAGACGAGGGAATCCGCTTTGTAGTGACAGCCCTTGGAGACCCAAAGTGGGTCGTTCAGAAAGTTAATCAAGCAGGCGGAATCGTTTATCACGATGTCACCGAAAGAAAGTATGCTCAAAAAGCACTCTCGCGTGGAGCCAGAGGCCTGATCTGCGTAAATAACCGGGCCGGTGGTCATGCAGGTAAAAAATCACCTCAAGAACTCTATTCAGAGCTGCAAGATCTCGATGTTCCACTGATTCAAGCAGGAGGCATTGGGTGTAAGGCGGATTTTGAGCAGGCGCTCGCGCTCGGTTACCAAGGCATTCAAATGGGAACGCGATTTATCGCTTCCAAAGAGTGCACTGCTCACGATGACTACAAAAGTGCCATCATAAAAGCGAGTGCAGATGATATTGTTCTCACAACTCGAGTCACAGGCGTTCCTCTGGCAGTCATTAACACACCATTTTTGGAAAAACATGGGAAAGATGCAGGCTGGTTGGCTCGAAAACTCCTTAAAGGCCATAGGACAAAACACTGGATGCGCCTCTACTATTCGCTTCGCTCCGTATTTCGTCTGAAATCCTCAAACTTTCGCGCACTTTCTACAAAGGACTTCTGGCAAGCGGGAAAAAGTGTTCAAGGGGTTACTGCGGTGAGTAGCGTGAGAGAGATATTTGACGAATTCGTTGGTTGAAGAGCAGCTGCTGCTTGAGCTACTCGCCTATCCTTTGTAGTCTTATTGCGTTCACTTCATAAAATCTCGTATAGGCCATTAGATTATGAATCATGAAGATATTGACGCGAATCTCAGCACCTTCACCATCGAAGGCCATATCGTTGATGTAGAGCGTAGTGATATTTATGAAGGGAAAGTAATAGTAGAGAATGGGCTGATTCGTGAGATCATACGAACGCCTGTGAGCTCTGAATACTTTCTACTTCCTGGGCTCATTGATGCTCATGTTCATATTGAAAGCTCTATGCTTTCCCCTACTCAGTTTGCCCGTCTCGCCGTTCAGCATGGCACCGTCGGCACTGTGAGTGATCCGCATGAAATTGCCAATGTGCTTGGGATACAAGGCGTTGAATTTATGCTTGAGGATGCGAAGAGGACCCCTTTCAAGTTCATGTTTGGGGCCCCCTCTTGTGTACCCGCTACTACTTTCGAAACTGCTGGAGCCACACTGGGTCCAGATGAAATTGAATATCTACTCGAACGAGATGACATTGGATACCTCGCTGAGGTCATGAACTTTCCCGGGATACTCGCAAAGGATGAATTGCTCCTGAAAAAAATTGAGATTGCGAAAACATTTGGAAAGCCTATCGATGGCCATGCGCCTGGTTTACGAGGCGCACAAGCCCGTGAGTACATTCAATCTGGAATTCAAACCGACCATGAATGCTTTTCTTATGATGAAGCAAAAGAAAAGCTTGAGCTTGGAATGAAAATAATCATACGTGAAGGAAGCGCGGCAAAGAACTTCGATGCTCTGATTCCCCTTCTCAATGAGTATCCTCAACATATTATGTTCTGCTCGGATGACAAACATCCAGATAGCCTTGTTGAAGGGCATATCAATGTTCTTTTGAGAAGGAGTGTTCAGAAAGGCTGTAACCCAATGGATGCGATCAGAGCTGCCACGAAGAATCCGATTGATCACTATCATATGAAAGTTGGACTCATACAGGAATCAGACCCAGCTGATTTTATTGTCGTTGATAATCTTTCAAATTTTAATGTATTAAAAACCTATATCGACGGTCAGCTGGTTGCGAGTAAAGGACAGACTCTGCTCCCAGAACAAACAATAGAACCAATAAATCGTTTCCATAGATATCAGGTGAGCCCTCAGCAAATTCAAGTAAAAGCTGAAGCAAACTCACTCATACGAGTCATCGAAGCGCTACCAGGCGAACTCATCACTAAAGAATCGACAGCAGAACCCCTTCTCAAAAACAACTATGTTGTTAGTGACCCAGAGAAAGATATTTTGAAACTTGTAAACGTGAATCGTTATCATGAAGCACCGCCTGCTATTGGATTCGTAAAAAATATCGGCCTAAAAAGTGGCGCGATAGCAGGTAGTGTCGGTCATGATAGCCATAACATTATCGCTGTCGGAACATCCGATGAAGAGATATGTTCAGCGATAAACCTCCTTATGGAACATGCTGGAGGGCTCGCCTTGACCAATGGCGAGGAACGCAAGGTGCTACCACTCGAAATCGCTGGTCTTATGAGTACGAAAGATGGTTTCTACGTGGCAAATCTCTACACTGAACTCGATCAAAGAGCAAAAGAACTGGGGTCAAGCCTCCCTGCTCCCTTTATGACGCTCTCATTCCTGCCGCTTCTCGTAATCCCAGACTTGAAACTCAGCGACAAAGGCTTATTCTCGATTCTAGACCTCAAGTATAAGTCATTACTGTTGTAACACTCGTCTTGCTCGATGTTCTGCCAGGTTTAGGAATAGCCAGCTAGAAAGTATACGGCCTCTCGTGGTAAACAGCTAGCGCGTCTTCTGCTCTACGGAACCTTTTTACAAATAATGATAGCGCCACCTTATAGACAGCTTCTTCTTGATTGGCTTCTTTTCCCAGACAGCGTCGTGCCTTTCTCAGGGAAACCTTCCATCCCTCAAGAGCTTGCTTGCCACCCATATATTTCGCCTCAAAAATAGTTCGCGCTGCTATCTCTTGAAAACTCTCGTCCTCATGGGCAAAATATTCCTTGCTCTGATTAACAGCATCAACACAGGCAGAGCTAGCGGCTGCAGGGTCTGAATAGACTCCTCTTATAACAAGTGCTGAAGCATACCGTGCATAATCACAGATTCGGGCATCTTCACCAAATAATTGCTCAACCTTGGGAAGACATTTTTTATATTCATTCGCTAATTTGGGAATCGAATTGTGCTTTCCCTGAAAAACTTCCTGTACAATCTCCTTTCTATATTGCATTAAGTCCGGGCTATCTCGAAATGTTTCGATGAATTGCGCATCTATGTGTTTACTCTCACTCTTAGCATGCTCAAGCGATTCAAACCTTCCCTTAAACACATGGTTTATTGCCGTTTTTGAAAGTCTCTTACCGACTATATCTGTGGAAAACTTGCCGCTAGACTCTCGGACAAGTTCTTCATAGACCTTTCCAGCTGATTGAACAGAGGAATATCTGCCTTCAAACACAAGGTATGCTACCTCCTCAGGCAAAATTTGGGGCATTCTTATCGTTTCAGCCAATTCCGTAGCCTGACGCTTTAAAGATTGCCAATCTTCTTCTGCTTCATCAATTGTTTTATAATCTCCTGACAGAACTCTTAACGCAGAGGTCTTGGCAAGACGTGCGAATGATGGGGAATCCGAGAATACTTCCTCGGCTTCAGACCTGAGATCAAGAAACCGAGCTATTACTTTTTTCACGGGCTGTTGTTCTTGCAGCACTTCCTTTAGGACTCGCTCCTCAAAAGCGAGAATCCCCCCCGTTCTAGGACCTTTGCCTAGCGCATCTCTCAACCGTTTTTTATCATCGTCTATCTGAGCCCCCCTCTCAATTTGCAACAACTTAAAGGCTTCTCTTTCGATTTCTATCTGCACATTGACAACATAGCCCAAGGCCTCCTGCTCCGGAATTACATTGCCCAACATCGCACGGTAGTCGACTGACTTATCTTCGATGTCCTCGCCTAAACTGTTTCCGTGTATACGTCGGAACAATTGACCTAGCACAACTTGAATGATTTTGTTGCCCTCCTTTTCCTCAGTCCAAAACTGCTTGAACAACTTTTGCAGGTTTTCCGGAACTTGAGTTTCTGAATTAAGGGTCGGGTCGCCCGGGATGAACTCCTGCAGACCCCCATCGGCCCGCTCCATAACAAAATCACATAGTATCAGAGCTTTAGGCTCTACAAACCGACGAGTTCCTAGAGCACTCTGATTGAAATAACCAGTGATGGCTCCTCGTGAACTCCCCTCATAGTCTGCTTTATGATCGGCAAACATAATTTCCCCCAATGAAAATTTCTAGCGCTTGATAGCAGAACGCATTTTCAAAGCTTATTCAAATTTAATTGTGTGAAGGAATAGAGTTTCAATAAGGATCTGGTAAGCCTTTGATTATACCTGAAGAATTAAGACACTTCATGACTGAACACGACGCAGCTTATGCCCTTGCCCATTATCACTCCTCTCCCTGTTTTTCTCCTTCACGGGAATCTATTTCAACGCGGAACATCACCTCGTTACGACGAAAAAACGGAATAGTCCAGGGAGGATCAAACCCTGCACTTGAAACCCGCCCTAAGGGTGTGAGCCCCTCTTGCCGAATCCAATCTCGTAGAAGGTTCTCTTGAGAGGCTACCGCTTTTTCACTAAGAATCCCGGAAAAACGCTTTACTGCAACACGCGAAGCAGGAACTACGCTTAGGGTGACCGAAGGATCTAACGCTAAGGGTGCTTTCTTTGCATTCTCTCCTTGATATTCAGAAGGAAGAACAAATTGCATTGAGTACCTCCCTTCTCCTCCTCTATCCTCGACACTTTGTATCTGTACTGGAGCTGTCATATCAATCGTTACGGACTGAAGTTTGACTGGTGCTGTCATAGAGATATCAGCCTCAGATTGATTATTCCCCGTGATATATTTAAATAACTTCCGAAAGTTCTTACTGCTCGCTTGCTCATATGAGCCACCTGCAGTTGTTTGAACTACTTTATAATCATTATACTTCCGCAACTCATATTCACCATAAACCTTGATCACTTGGTAATCGAGCTCTTGGGTAGTCCGAACTCCTACCACCGAGCATGAAGATAAGACGATAAAAAAGGGTAAGAAAAATAGAGGGTACATTAAAGTTCATGCCTTACAAGTTATAGCGCAATACACAACTCATATCCGCTACCTTTACAGCTTCTCCAAACGTACAAAAATGAACCGGGTAAATCCAGCTTTCATTTCTTCTCTATTCTGGAGAAAAGATAGCTCTGAGACCGATTGTAAAGCCCTGGCCGCTCATCAATATGATAACCTGCATTAGAGAATGACAGCTATCATCCGATACCTCCCGTGTTCTCACAGATTCTAGGAATTAGAGAACTAAATTTCCGTGAACTGGTATGTCTAGACCGACTGAAGCCTAGTAGGATCGGAGAAAGCTTGCCCTTATCGGCAACTCAAGGGTGATAAAGTCAATAAGTTTCAGATGGTTATTCATATTGTATGCCCTGCTATTTCGGAAGTTCCCCTTTTTGGCGAGAATTGTGGGGATTCACTTTTTTACTGAAACGCTTATCTGGCGGCTTCATCTATACCTTATAAACTGAGGTCTTGGAGTTATGCCTTCAGTCTGAGAAACTCACAGTGCCCGTGCCTCACTACGGAGAAAGTGTCCGATAGAATAAGTGCTGAATCTGTTTTATAGAAGGTAGTAACAATGGAATTTGAAAATAAAAAAGTCTTTATTACAGGGGGAGCTGGATTTATCGGCTCAACTTTAGCGGGACGACTTTTAGACAATAATCAAGTAACCATTTTTGATAACTTCTCTCGCAATTCTCTAGCAACACGCCCTTTTCATGATCACAAGAATCTGTCCATCATCAAAGGTGATATCTTAGACCTCCCTGCTTTGACCACCGCCGCTAAAGGAGCCGACTATATAGTCCATTGTGCTGCCATAGCTGGAATAGATACGGTGGTGCAAAGCCCTATTAACACGATGCGTGTGAACATGCTGGGCTCTGCAAATATCTTAGAGGTTGCGGCCACTATGGATAACCTCGAAAGAATCGTATGCTTCTCAACCAGTGAAGTATTTGGTCAATATGCTTTCCGTTGTAGTGAAGAAGATAGCACCACGACTGGCAAAACGGGCGAGGCCAGATGGACATATGCGGTTTCTAAATTAGCCGAAGAACATTTAGCAATCGCTTATCATAATGAAAAAGGTCTCCCAGCTTCTGTGGTGCGCCCATTCAATGTATATGGCCCAGGACAAGTTGGCGAAGGGGCGCTCAGTATTTTCGTTCAACGAGCGATACAAGACAAATCCCTAGAGGTACATGGAGATGGAACACAGATTCGCGCTTGGTGTTATGTTGACGATATGATCGATGGCGTCCTTCTTACTCTCACTCATCCGCGTGCCATCGGTGAGTCCTTTAACATTGGCAATCAGAGAGCGGTGACCACAATTTATGGCCTCGCAAATACGGTTGTTCGGGTTCTCAATTCCAAGTCCAGCGTAAATTTTTCGCAAAAGGAATATGCAGACGTAGAGTTGCGTATCCCGATCTTAGATAAAGCCAAAGATTATCTGGGCTTCGAAGCCAATGTCGACTTGGAAGATGGCATTCTCAAAACAGCTGAGTACTATCGGCGAGTTATTAATGAAGCTTGTCTAACAACTGACGACGGAATCCATGCCATCTAAAGTTTCCATCATAGATCTTTCCAAGGTCGAGGAATACGAGCAAGCTTTGAAGGATATTGGTGGCAACCTCGTACAGCATCAAGGCGAGTGGTGTAAGATCATTGAAAGAAGCAGCGAAGATGAAGCAATTTTATTTATTGCCTACAATTCGGTTGGCAAAGCTATGGGCGCCATGCCAGCATTTCAGTGTCGCGGCACCCTGGGCAGCGTACTGACCTCAAGCCCCCTTCCTGGGGGATACGGTGGAATGATTGTGAACTCAGATTACAACCTTGAAGCGCATAAAGCTCTATCTGCTGCGTATATTGCTGAGGCAAAAAGAAGAGACTGCATACTTGCCACTATTACAACGAGTCCAATCATGGGAGATAACCAAGCAACTCAAGAGTTTTTCAAAGCTGACTTTACTCTCAAAAACCACTATCAGCATCTTCCTCTTTGCGAAAAATACTTGGAGACTCTCCCTAGCAAGAAAAGGTCGAATATTCGTCGCCGGTTAAGAATTGCCAGAGATGCGAAACTTCGGACCGAATGCATGCAAAATCCTTCTATCTTTAGTGAATGGTTTCAGATTCATTCCCAACGAATGAACGAGATTGGTGCGAGCCCTCTCGAAAGAAAATTTGCGGAATCCCTATTCAACACACTTTTCCCAGCAGATCTGGGCTTCCTGCAGGCAGTCTACCATCAGGACTTACTCATTGGCGGCATCTTAGTAGTAGGCCTACCGCCTGTCTTTGATGTTTTCATGATCAGCTTTAACAGCAAGTTTTTTTCTGCACAACCTGCAAGCTTTGCGGCAAATGCCGTGATTGACGAGTGCACAAAACGTGGAGGCAAATTTTTGAATTGGCAATCTAGCTCATCCGAAGACTCTGGTGTCTTCCAGTTTAAGAAAGATTGGGGATGTACGTGCGGTTATCACTACTATCTGAGTAAAAAGATTGGCAATATCGATAGCCTTATATCCTGCGCTCCAGAAGAAATTCGAAGTGTTTATCCATCAAGATTTATTATACCATTTGAAGAACTACAGAATGTATCAAAACATGAAGAGGCAATCATATGAAAGAATTTGGATTCATGGAAAAGGAACATGAAGACTTTCCACCGATCGTACATGTGGAGACTACAAATGTTTGTAACTTAAGGTGCATCCACTGTCCCCATAATGACATCTATGCGGCAGTTCCAGACTACAGCCCTGAATATATGCCTATGGAGCTTTGGAAGACTATCGTGGATGAAGTCTCGCAGTTCAATGGTGCATTGAGAATCACTCCAGACGGAGAGCCCATGCTCAAAAATTTCGTTGAGCAAGTTGACTATGCTCTGACGAAAGGGGTAAACACCTTCACCTTCAATACGCATGGCATGTTCTTAGAGAAGCAAAATCTAGAAGTTTTACTGCAACCCACCGAAACAAAAGTTGTGGTTGAGGTAAGTCTTGATGGTTTTTTCAAGCAAACATATGAAGGAATTCGATTGCGTGGTGACTACAATCGAATTCTTGGTAACATTTTCAAATTCATTCGTGAACGTGACAGGCGAAAGCGTGACAACGTAAAACTCATGGTAAGTATAGTTCAGCAACCAGAGGTTGATGATGAAGAACTTTACCTATTTGACAAATTTTGGTCACAGATTGTAGATAAGGTCATCATCCGAAACTATGTGGACACAAAAGGCCTCACTCCCAAAAAAGATATAGATTCTAGAGAGATAGAAACTCGTTGGCCTTGCCTCGTGGTTTTCACCCGTATGGTTGTCACGTATGATGGTCGAGTAAGGTTTTGTCCAGATGACTGGCAGAAAAGCACTTCAATGGGGAAAATTGATGGAGAGAATTCCCTGCAAAGGATTTGGCAGTCTTCAGAATTTAAAGCGCTACGACAGAGCCATCTTGATGGCTCCTTTGCGCATCCGACGTGCAAGTCATGTACAGACTGGAAAGTCATTCGCTGGGGCAAGGACTACACAACCGCACTTGAAAAAGTGTTCAATGATAATGCCAAGCAGAATGACTCAAAGCTAAATATTTTGAATAACAACGTGGACACCTATAGGTGGACACCAGATTTAGATATGAAGAGCTAGGTGAATAATCGTAGTCACTGTGACGTTTATATACTGTGCCGTTTACATACTGTGCCGTTTACATACTGTGCCGTTTTAAATATCGCATATGGGTGGGGTGCTACAGTGACTTACGGCATTCATCAACCTTGCCTGTAGTATCATATTGTTTGGCGGATATTCTTTGTTCACAAACAACTCGACTTTGAACATACAGCAGCATGGTAAACTTGGTGCCCCTACTGCCTCTAATGATTATGCGATTGAACCAATCAACTGATGCTAAAAGGGTATGATTCCCTCAGCTTCAAGATGCTATGCTGCTCTTCGAGCTCACATTTCACACGAAAGAAGTCGCAAAGAACTCCAATAATTTTAACAACTACTGGTTGCTATATTTCGGGGGTTGAATCAAACTCTTTGGAAAGACCTTTCCAAACTAAAGTACTCGATGGCAAAACAGATTCAGATTGGTCAAGTAGACTTTGATACTGCCGAAGAACATGCGGTCCTAGACGTCCTACGCTCTGGCTGGATCGTACAAGGTCCACAAGTTAAGAACTTTGAGCAAAAATTTGGAAGCTTTATCGGCTCTCGCTATTGTACAGCAGTTTCTTCCTGCTCTACTGGGCTTCAGACATGCCTATGGGCTCTGCGCGTAAAACCAGGGGATGAGATATTGGTGCCAGCATATTCTTGGGTCGCTACTGCTCATGTCGTTGAGCTTTGCGGTGCTAAGCCAGTTTTTTGTGATATTAACTTATCAACCTTTAACATTGACCCAGAAGAGCTCTCAAAGCGGATAACGAAAAAAACTGTGGGCATCATTCCCGTGCATCTCTTTGGGCTCTGTGCCGATATGAATAGAATCATGCACTTTGCAGAATCGGAGGGGCTCTGGGTTCTTGAAGATGCTGCGTGTGGCTTGGGTGCATCATGTAACGGTGCGCAAGCTGGCACGTTCGGTAGGGCTGCATGCTTTAGCTTCCACCCCAGAAAATCAATCACAACCGGTGAAGGGGGCATGATCTCTACCGATGACGAGATGACGGACAGGCTTGCGAAACGCATGCGCTCGCATGGAATGATCCCACCTTCCGAACAAACAAACATGTCACCTCATGTAATTGGTGATTGTGACGAACCCGGTCAAAATTATCGAATGACCGATATCCAGGCTGCTATTGGACAAGTCCAACTCGAAAAATTCCCCGATATGAGAAGTAGACGAATCAAAGTAGCGAAAAACTACGCCCGCCTGCTTTCTGGATGTGATTGGCTGATACTTCCATCCTCGCCGGATGGCTTCGAGCATGCATACCAAGCATATGTAATCTTATTGAATCGGGACTCCTTCTCAGGAAAATCCTTCGATGAATTACATGAGAGAAGAAATAGATGTCTCGAATTCCTTCATACAAAAGGTGTTCAATGTCGTCCAGGAACGCAAGGACTTCCACTACTCAGTTACTACAAAAATAAGTATAGTCTTTCGCAATCAAGTTATTCGAATTCGGCCTACGCGGATCGTTGTAGTATCGCCCTCCCCATGCATTCGAGACTATCTGTCGAAGATATCGAGTACGTATCACAGGTAATCCATGAAGAATTTGAGCTCGAGTAGTTCTCTGACGGCCTACCGAATACCCTAAAAACTATCTCGAAAGCCCGAAAGGAGGTGGAACACGCCTCCGTAGCCGTAATTTTACAAAGATCAAAAGGAGCTATTTCACGGGATTATGGAGTATGCCTATACTCAAGAAACTGACTGGAGGATTAGATTTGAAAGTACCTCTTCTCGACCTATCTCCTATATCTCAAGATATACATGAGGATATCATGGCCAAGATAGAGGAAGTAATTTTATCCTCACACTTCATTCTTGGGCCAGAGGTCTTAAAGCTTGAGAATCAATTAGCTGAGCTCTTACAATGCGAAGCTGTAATCGGGATGTCCTCTGGAACAGATGCATTACTCGCTGCTCTGATGGCTCTTGAGGTGGGTCAGAATGATATTGTCATAACCACTCCATATTCTTTCTTTGCTACAGCTGGGGTTATTGCTCGACTCGGCGGTATTCCGACTTTTGTTGACATCAATCCTGCTACTTTCAATTTAGATCCAATGAGGCTCGAAGCATGGTTCCATGAGAATAAGACTCTTATTTCCAAGGTAAAGGCTATCATTCCAGTCAATCTTTATGGTCAAAGTGCCGATCTGGAGCCCATTTTATCCATTGCAAACGAATATGGGATACCAGTTATTGAAGATGCCGCCCAGTCTTTAGGAGCTACATATCCAACGTCGGATGGGAGAATTCTAATGTCAGGCACCTTGGGGACCATGGGAACATTTTCTTTCTTTCCGACAAAAAATCTGGGGGCATTTGGAGATGCTGGAGCTATTTGCACAAATGACTTGTCTTTAAGGGATAGACTTCGAAAACTTAGGGTGCACGGCTCGGAACCTAAGTATTTTCACTCGATGCTAGGTGGAAACTTTCGGATTGACGCTCTTCAGGCCGCCGTATTGCGCCTAAAACTTCCATACTTAGAAAAATGGAACCGATTACGAAAAGAGAATGCACGCTATTACATGGAAAAGATGCGCAACCTGCCCCTTTGCCTTCCTGTTATGCAACATGGATTAGAGCACCATATTTTCCATCAATTTGTGGTAACGGCCGGTGACTCTCGAGACGACTTGAGGACGTTTCTGAAAGAACGAGAGATAGGAACTGAAGTCTATTATCCTTGCCCCTTTCACCTACAAGAGTGCTTCTCCTATCTTGGATTGCAAAAAGGAGCCTTTCCGGAGAGCGAGAAAGCAGCCAATCAGTCACTGGCTCTTCCAGTATATCCTGGAATTACCCAGGAACAACTTGAATATGTAGTAATGTCTATACATCAGTTTTACGAACGGTAAATCATGGATACACCTGACACTATCACAGATAAAAGCTATTACGTGCATGAGTCGAGCTATATCGATGATGACGTAGAAATCGGCGCTGGCACAAAAATTTGGCACTTTTGTCACATACAGTCAGGCGCCTCAATCGGAAAACAATGCACTCTGGGTCAAAATGTAAATGTTGCCAATAATGTTCGTATTGGGAATAACTGTAAAATTCAGAACAATGTGTCCCTATATGAAGGGATTGAACTGCAGGATTTTGTATTCTGCGGGCCTTCGGTTGTTTTTACCAATGTAAAGAATCCCCGGGCAAAGTACCCGGTGGCTAACAAAAAAGAATATGATCATACACTTCTAAAAGAAGGCACCAGTATTGGAGCCAATGCTACCATTGTTTGCGGCATAACTCTCGGTGCACACTGCTTTATAGCATCAGGTGCCGTGGTTACCAGAGATGTCTTTGACTATGCGCTTGTACAAGGAGTTCCAGCACAACAGGTAGGCTGGGCATGTGAATGCGGAAAAGTCCTTTTTCGAGGAGCCATAGAGAAAGAGCGCAATCAGACATTATCCTGTACGGTATGCGAGCGAATATACCAGCAAGTTGGCGGAAAGCTGGTTTCCTCTTAACAGTGTTTCCTCTTAACAGTGTTTCCTCTTAACAGTGTTTCCTCTTAACAGT
>RFPC01000039.1 GCA_009926305.1 bacterium | reverse complement strand
ATATACTCAGGAGCAGATGGGACGTTGCTGGCAACACATCAGGAGCCTGCAAACGTCCATATCTCTAGCTTTGGAAGCCGTATATATCCAGTGGGAGATTTCAATGGCGATGGTGTCAACGATATCATTGTTGGTGGGCCTTTTGATATTGCAATTTATAGTGGAGCAGATCTCTTAAGCGAAAATATACAGCCGATTACCACTATAGAGGGGACAGGGAGTGAGAATCCTATTTTTGTTAGACCGATAGCAAACCTCGGCGATTTTGATGGGGATAATGATGACGAAATCGCCTTTGCCACAAACTGGAACGGCAGTCCTTTTATCAATCTGCTGCGGTGGAATCAGAGTACGCAACAGACCGAATGGCTCCGTTTCCCACAGGCTATGCATGGTGTATCGAGTATACGTGGGATTTACTCAGCGGGAGACCTAACGGATGATGGCATTCAGGAGCTTGCGTTGCTTCTCCTTGATCAGCAAATAAATGGCACGGCGGTAAGTGTAAGAATTATCGATCCATACTGGCAGGACCCAATTATTGATCTTACCCCGGAGGATCTTCACTTCGCGCCCTACAGGGGCGCTGTCAGTCTAGCAGCAGGACAAGATGTAAATGGGGACGGATTTTTTGATGTAATTGTGGGTGATGCGAATGATTCAAGCGGTTTTGACATGTCTACTTACAACCAGAACGCGCCGCAGTCTCCTCCACTTGCTACCTATTTCCTGAATATCATCAATGCTGGCCGCATCACGATTACCTCGATATCGACGAACCACGGAGGCACCGCACTTCCAGATGTATGTGAGGTTGATAATCCATTTATTCCTCTGCCTCCTCCAGGGGATAATACCGGAGGAGGATCTGGTGGAAACTCTGGTGGTGGCTCCAGCGGAGATGCCGGCGGTAGCGGTTCGAGCGGCGGCAGTAACTCTGATAGTGGTTCTGGTAATGACTCCGGTAATGGCGCTGGTAGTGACTCTGATGGAAATACCAGTAGCGGTTCGAGCGGCGATGAGTCGACGATACTGTCAATGATTGGCTCGATTACTTCGGCAACCGAGTATTATCAAGATGGCCAAATAGTAATGGGCCAGGCGGAGAGAGCTGCCCTGAGAGATTCGCTGAGGAGTCTACGGAGGGAGATCAAAGAGCAGTATGCCGGAGCGGCAAGGAGGCGACGCTTGAAAAAATTTAAGCGAATCATGAAAAACTTTCGAATTGCGACAAAACAGGGGAATGCAACGAGTAGAAGAGTTCGTGCGTGGAAAAGGTTTTCCCGCATCTTATCGAGGATTTCCTAGAACGAGAGAGAGAGATTACGAGTAAGGGCCGTCTACTCCTCTACTCCTTGCCCCCTCTACTCCTTGCCCCCTCTACTCCTTGTTGGACAGGTAAGTTGGACAGGTGACCGACCTCAACTCGATACTTCCGATATCCAAACCGCTTAAAGCCCTTCGGAAAATCGTTGAACTCAGTAAAACGCTCATATCCTAGCTTTTCGTAAAACTCAGCCGCTTGCCAGCTCTGAGTCCAAAGCCATACCCCGGTGAGCACAGACGAAATGACATACTCTTGAATCTCCAGCATCAATGCGCTACCCACTCCATTCTCTCGATAAGCGGTATCCACCCACAGCTTGTCAACATATAACCAATCCCACAAGACTTCTGCCGTAGCCGCTCCAATCAGAGACGTTTCCTTGAAAGCAAGCCAATTCAAAGATGTCTTGGTAAAAGGCGGGGCATCTGTTGCTAGAGTATGCTGAGCGAACCCCTCTCTTATAACCTGACTCTCAGCTGGCAAAATCTCGCTCCTACACTCTATTTTCATTCCATAGTTCCCACTTTTTTGGTTGTACTCCTCACAGCATATTCGCCTTTGAGCCAGAGAAATTTCCCCCTAGATTTTGAAAAATTAAAGTTCTAGAGTTTCTGCAGAGAATGAAACCCTTGGCTCAATGAATCAATAGAACTCACAGCACAACGTGACACCATGAGCATTAGATCAAAGATGAGAATTAGATAAAAGAAATATGGAAAACAATACGTGCGACTTTAGTTTTGCTCATTACCGAGAAATGTTGGAAGTTCTCAAAGAGAATGGCTACACATTTTTAACCTTTCATGGCCTTTCTCAAATTGAAGAAAGTGAATTGCCAGAAAAAATAGTGCTTCTGCGGCATGATGTGGATAAATCAACCTCTAAAGCGCTTAAGTTTGCAGATATTGAATCGGAACTTTCTATCCCCGCAACGTATTTTATAAGACTGCATAGCAATTACTATAATCCGTTTTCATATGTCGCTTACAAAGAGCTCAAGGAGATAGAAACGAAACAGCATGAAATTGGCTTACATACTGAGTTTTTTGATATGGCCAAGATCAATAAGGAAGATGGCTATGAAATGCTTGAAAGAGAGATAGAAATTTTTCAACATATTTTTAAAACTCCCGTAAAAACCCTTGCTCCACATAGGACTTCAGGTTCATCAACCATGGAGCGTTTGCAAGAGAATTTAGAAAAAGTCTATCAAGGGTTGGGTATTCCCCATGCTTATCAGTCAATTTTTACGCATGACTTTAGATATTTGTCAGACAGTAGTGCCATTTGGAGAGAAGGCTGTCTGTGTCAACATTTGTTAAAGCATCACCGTTATCACATCCTCACTCATCCCTGCTGGTGGTTTGAGGAACATATAGAGTTAGAAGAGCCGCTAGTGTAAAGCAACTTCACGAGAAAAAATCGTGGGGCTTACTTGGCTCTTGTTTTCTATCTGTAAATTGACTCCGGGCAGCTAAGCGTTGTCTGTAGGGTGCCTTTGCCGGGAAAGAGATAGTTGAATAAGGACTCTGGATCCGAAACATTCGTTACGCCGTCTCCATTGCTAAAGCAGGTATTACAACTTTTTCTGATATGTGACTTGTGCAACTCTTTCTCTCTCTGCTCAACGTGTTGAAGCCCTTCGCAAAAATTTATGCTCCCTCCTCATTACATACCCCCAGTCTTTTTTTGCCAGGAGCTAAGGGTCGGGGATTAGCTTGATAAAGCAGCAGCTCCCTCGCAGAAGCGCCCGCCCTTTCTCACAGCGGTATCGGAGGGGGACATCAGGGAGGAAAGAAGAAAGGAAGGTGGTACCTGTTTCCGGGGGGAACGCTTTGAACTTCAGCGTAGCACAGCAATCTGGATACTCCGATGGGACTCTCTCGAATAGTCGCTTCAAAGAGGCTGCTCAGAAAGTAAAGGAACGCTCTCAGCTCAACCATCTCTTCCTTCTCTACTAGCGAGCTACTCTCATCCTACACCATTCTCCGCACCAAGATAGAATTTCAGAGCTATGGCAATATCTCCCTTATTCTGAATCTCGAGAGAACGTTTTGAAAAAATCCCTCCGGCTCTTTTAAAGGAGATATGTAACTCTGAACCGCCCCTCTTAACATGAATCTGATCGTTCCACATTCCCAAAAAATTGTTCTTAAAGTCCTCTCGCATAGATTTCTTGTCTTCAAACTCTCTCATCTTGAACGAACCAGGCGCACCAAGCAGCGAGAGACTCTTAACGGTTCCTAGTCTTAAGCGCTGAAGCTCAGGATAGCGGGGCAACTCCATATCGTCCGCAGCTTTAAATTCTATGTATCCGTTTCGTAGGAGTCGACCGTCAAGGACAAGAGCCCCCTGAGCAGGAATTCGGATGGGCCACCGATGCACTGGTCGTTCATAATAAGGAGAACCCTGCTCCTCTCCACAGTCAACAACCCCAACATGCAACGCATCTTCTGTAACTTTCGCTCCCTGTTCAAATTGTAAGTACTGAGGAGAAAATGCATACCCAAGAACCACCTCTGGGCAAGCCGCCAAACGGTTCTCCGAAAACCGCCAGACTTCTCTCACGGGAATTGGCTCTGCCGCCACTGGTTCTGGATTTTCAAAAAAGAGGGTCCGTTGCTTTATCGCTCCACCCATTCGATGTATAGAAGCCCGATTCTCTTCGCCAGCGAGGTAGGCTGCCAGCTCCTGAACCCTGGAAAAATTATATCTCTCAGGATGAGAAAAAAGATCTTCGAGTGGCGCTTCTATTACCTGGGATGCTTCTTGAATATCCTTCGGTATCTGTAACTCATCCAAACGGGAGTTTTTCGGTACAGCAAAAGGATAGTCAACTCGCCGACCCTCTTCTCTCCCACTCCTATCATCAAAGTCAGTCATCACATTCCTCAAGAAAAAACAGCATGCTCACAACCAGAGCTCTCTCAGCCGCGGTTATACGATACGGCTTTCAAGATTACTCGCCGAAAGCAGCGAACTTTCATGGGGTTATGCCATCATTTGAGGCAGAGATGGCTTAACTCAGCAAAATAGCTCTTCCACAATCATTTGTAGCTCGAGAGGAATCCGACTACATACGAAAATCCCTTAAAGAACTGATCCAATGAGAATGACTCGTTCGGGGCATGAATATTATCCTCCTCTAATCCAAAACCCACCAAAAGCGGCTCGGCATTCGCGACTTCTGCTAGACTCGCTACAATAGGAATCGAGGCTCCTTCCCACATCAACTCAACACTCCCCATCTGAAGATGTTCCAAAACGGTTCGAGCTCTCTCAATAACTGGACTCGATGCACTCACCGCAAGCCCAGAGCCACCACTCTCACTCTCAGAAATAGTAATCACTAACCCTTCAGGAGCTCGACGTAAAAGGTGGTCTTCTAATTTCCGAAGAGCACCCTCAGTATCTTGCGCTGCCACCGTTCGAGTTGTAATTTTCGCCACGGCATCCCGCGGAATAATCGTTTTCATCCCAGCACCCCCGTATCCAGAATGAATCCCATTGATCTCTACCGTGGGCCGAAATCCTCTTCGTTCGGCAAAGCTCCGGCCCTTCTCTCCCCCGACAGGCTGAACACCACTCATTGCTTGATACGCTTCCAAAGGGAGCTCCACCTGATTGGCAAGAGCGAGATCCTCAACATCTGGCTCAGGAACATCATCGTAAAAACCATCTACCGCAATCTTGCCATCCGCGTCATGAAGAGTTGCAAGTAATCGCGCAAGCTCCGTGGCTGGATTAGGGCAAACTCCCCCATGCACTCCTGAGTGAAGATCAGTCCGAAGACCAGAAAGACGAACCGTTAGACCCGCTATACCCCGCAGCCCCATGGTAATAGCTGATACATCAGCAGCTCGAGAGCCAGTGTCACAGACCATTAATATGTCCGCCTGAAGTCGCTCTTGCCAGGATTCAAGCGCGGCTGCAATCCCTCCACTCCCACACTCCTCTTCCCCCTCGATCAGGAATGCCACTGAGACAGGAAGCTCACCTTGCCCCTCTTGGAGCAGCGCCTCAACCGCCTTCACAAAATACATGACTTGCCCCTTGTTATCCTCGGCTCCCCGAGCGTAAAGCCTGCCGTCACGGAGTGTTGGCTCAAAGGGTGGTGTCGTCCACTCCTCTAAAGGATCTGCTGGCTGAACATCATAATGCCCATAAAAGAGTATCCGCGGTGCATCCTGCTGAGGCGAGCGGTAGCTAGCGTAAACTACTGGCTTCGCCTGAGTTTCTAGCAAAGATGCCTCAAGCCCTATGCTCGAGAGATGTTCCCGCAACCACTCTGCGCAACGAACGCACTCTCCTGCATACTCAGGATCAGTACTTATACTCTGAAACCTCAAGAAATCTGACCAATCGCGAAGGCATTTTTCTTCATCGTAGAGTTTACGAATTTGTTCTGCGGTTTTCATAACACTCCTTCATTTATCTCTTGCGCTTCGCGCTCTATTCACCTAATTCTATTGATACGAACAGTATTTCATCGTCGCAGAACTTTGAACAACTGCTCGTTTTGCAAGATACCAATATCACGAGCGGGAACATGTATCACGAGCAAGAACATGAGCCGCACGTGGTGGACAGGGTATGGGGGGGACGGGGTCTGTAGTGGACGGGGTCTGTAAGTAACAGGGTCTGTAAATAACAGGGTCGCGACTTAAAAACCTCACCAGCTACTGTTTCAATACGCTGCCAGGGCTTATTACGCTATAAGGGGCCGTTTATGACTGACTCACCGTTTATGACTGACTCAGTGGATTTTCACTCAGTGGATTTTCACTCAGTGGATTTTCACTCAGTGGATTTTCATGGAAATGACCAAATGACTGGAAGTGACCCGATTACTGAACGTTCATCATCAGCGCATAACAGCGAGGTTCAGAGCTGGCTTGGAACTCCAAAGACACGCGTGAGTAAGTCCCTAGAGAAAGAACCCGCCTATGGATGGCAAACTCTGGGAAGATGGGACTCGCTCTCAATCTCACTCAAAGACTGTATGGTTCCCCTCATGACAAGCGCGATACTCCTCGTCTCCCTTGTCTTTTCCGGGTGCAGCTCATTATTGGGAGGAGGGGGCGAAGACCCAGAAAGCTTAGCAAATAACAGTAGTAGCTATCTTGGCCTCTCAGAATCTGAACTGGATTCAGAGCTTGCAGCACGCTACGGAACAGGCTCAATTCCTGAAGCCGAAGGAGAAGGTCTTTTTAAGGATGTCCGGTTCGGGTTCGACTCCTATTCAGTAGACGACATTGCCCGTGAAAGAATTGCTCTCAATATCCAAGTGTTGAATGCGAACCCAGGCGTAAAGATTCAGTTAGAGGGGCACTGCGATGAGCGGGGCACTACTGAGTACAACCTTGCGCTCGGTCAGAGAAGAGCTGAAGCAGTCAGGGACGCTATGATAGCACTCGGTGTGGACAGAAACCGAATAGAAACGATCAGTTACGGGAGTGAAGTCCCCCTTGACCGTGCAAGCACTGAGGTCGCGTGGGCTGTTAACAGAAGGGTTCACTTTACTCCTTTCACCTACTAACGATCAGCCGAACTATCAGGAAAGACGCGCAGGAAGCCCAAAAGAACCTCATAAGTTCGGGGGGTTAGTTCATTACGGTTTCTTCTCTCATCTGAGTTGCCTAGCACATCTCCCGCTTCTATACTCCATGTTCGAAACCTTACCCTGCAATCAGAACCAGGAAAGAGACAAAGTGGCCTTTTGGAAATCTTCCCGTCTTTCGTTCTTTCTCTGGGTCAAGGATGCAAAACTGTGGTAGCAATAAACACTATGCTGATTGACTCGTTAGCCCTTCCTCAAGATCTCCGCACACTCGATGATGCGAGCCTGATACAAGTTGCCGATGAACTTCGAACAGAGCTCATCTCTCTTGTCAGTCAATCGGGAGGACACTTCGCCTCAAGCCTTGGAGCTACGGAGCTCTCAGTAGTACTTCACGCCATCTTCAATACCCCGGAAGACCGCATTATCTGGGATGTCGGTCACCAAGGTTATATTCATAAAATGCTCACGGGAAGACGTGACCAGATGAGCAGCATTCGGCAAAGGAACGGCCTCTCTGGATTCCTTCGTCGAGATGAAAGTGAATACGATGCTTTTGGGGCTGGCCATGCAGGAACCAGTATCTCAGCAGCAGTCGGTATGGCTCTGGCTTTCAAAAAACAGGAATCAGAACGGTATGTCGTCCCAATTATCGGTGACGGGTCACTCACTGCAGGAATGGCGTTTGAAGCTCTGAATCATGCAGGAAGCCTAGACCTGAAAAAGTTCATTCTTATTTTGAACGACAATGAAATGTCCATCTCAAAAAACGTGGGGGCACTCAGTTGGTTCTTCTCAAAAGCCGTAACTGGACAACGCCCAACAGCAATGCGAAAGCAGTTTAAAGAGTGGCATCGACAAGGATACATTCCTGAGTTCATCTATAAAGCCATAGATAAAGCTGAAGAGTCAGCAATGTCTTATTTTTCCGAAGCCTCAGACCTCTTTGAAGTTTTCGGCTTCCGCTATATCGGACCGGTGGACGGACATAACATTCCAGCTCTCAAGAAAGCACTTCTTAATGCAAAGCTACAAGAAGGTCCCGTTATCGTTCATGTGAAAACGGTGAAAGGCAAAGGGTTTGTTGCTGCCGAAAAAGATCCCCTGAAGTGGCATGGCGTTTCGCCATTTGATGTAAAACGTGCCACCTTCACAAAAACAGCAAAAGGAGATGCGCCTCCGCCTCCCCCCTCCTATACAAAAGTCTTTGGTCAAACACTCGTAGACCTCTGCAAAGCGGATGATAAGATCATCGGAATAACTGCGGCCATGCCGTCAGGAACGGGGCTCGACATGCTAGAGGAAGAGTGCCCAGAACAATTTTCAGATGTTGGTATCTGCGAACAACATGCTGTTACCTTTGCAGCGGGACTTGCTTGCGAAGGATATCGCCCGGTCTGCGCAATTTATTCCACATTCTTGCAGCGTGCTTTCGATCAGGTCGTGCACGATGTCTGCATTCAAAATCTCCCCGTTGTCTTTGCCCTCGATCGAGCAGGAGCCGTCGGAAATGATGGGGAAACACATCAGGGCTTATTTGATATCAGCTACCTGAGACCAATTCCGAATATGACTCTGCTTGCTCCAAAGGACGAGGACGAGCTCCGGCACATGCTCTTTACCGCGCTAAAACATAATGGCCCTATTGCTATTCGATACCCACGAGGGAATGGGATTGGAGTCTCGCTTGATAAGCCCCTTGAGCTGATTCCCATAGGGAAAGGTGAAGTTCTAAGGAAAGGAGAGCGAATTGCGTTCTTAGCGGCTGGGCCAGTTACTTATACCGCTCTTGAAGTGGCAGATGCCATTTGTAGTCAGTATGGAATTAACCCAACGGTGGCAAATCTTCGAAGCGTAAAACCAATTGACAGGAAGCTGATTCAACAAATTGGAAGAACTCACGATTACGTAATCACTATCGAAGACCAAACCCTCATTGGCGGTATCGGCTCGGCGGTGTTAGAGGTTCTCGGAGAAGAGATTGACGAGAGCACTCGCCCCACCTGCCTTCGATTTGGCGCCCTCGACGTGTGTACACCACATGCAAGCCAGAAAGAACAGTACGCCATGCATGGGTATGATGCGGCTTCAATCCTTGCGATTCTTCAAGAACGGCTTCGTCCCGTCTTCGGTCAATCGCTCAGTGATGTCCATCTTTCGGGCACCCGTCTCTCTGCTTAAACACAGAAACGAGCTAAGTGGCGCCCTTCACTGAAACCAGGTGCTGACACTGAACATCTCGCGCAATGCCTCATAGAATTTCGTATCGTTTACGAAACGACACCTGTTGTCTCATAAGACACGTGACCAAAAAAACTTCGCCCTATTTCAATTCGAAAAGCAGAAAGGCCCATTACAATCAGCATGTTAGCAACACTGACTCAATCGGCATCTCTTTTGCTAACTAAAAAGTGAAGCAACTCTGGAAGAGACTGCGATAAGAGAGTGCAACGAGTGAACGCCCTAGCTCATTACGAATGGATGGAACAGTCATGAAACGAGAAGATGTAAACGGTTACTTCACAAAAAATCTGTTTAGCCTACAACTTCAGATTAAATCTCTCCTCGATGGTGCAGGAGGAAGTGAAGCCGGCAAACTTCTTGACACACTCTCGGAGATGTCTGAGTCCGAGCAAACAATCGCTCTTGGTGTTTTCCAAAGAGCTCTCGACAAAATTCTTGAGGCTGAGATTCGTCTTCAAACACTTGAAGATAAAGCCCACAAGGACTTCGAGGAGACTCTCTACGAAGAAATCGTAGATGGAATAGCCGCCCTTAAAGTGAACTGCTCCGAAAGAGCTTTTCACGTAGTAGACGGTGGCAAGCTCCCAACTCGCAAAAAAGAGGACAAGCGCCCTCTCTGCTTTTCAACCGCCAAGCGGAAAAAAGCAGAAGGGCATCCTATTTTCTAGCAAGGATCCATGCTAATTCTCTGGGATTCAGGATTCACAGAACAAATGACAGCAGATTATTCAGTAGATGAAACTTCCCTCCGACACCATCTTTGGTGTTACGCCTCTGAATGATACACTGAGGTAGCATGGAAGCAGACGATAAACAAACTAGACCCGAACGAAAGCCAAAAGAGAAGGACAACATAAACTCTGATAAAGCGGTGTGTGCACTGCTAACAGTACAAGCAGAGCTTGGAAATGTTGTTCGCCTTGCGCGAATACTTGCGCGTGAGTCTCCACCGCTATCCGAAAACGAGGCAATGAAGACGGCAGAACACGTGGCAAGCCGTCTGAGGGCTTCTGGGGATGCCTTTGGTCAAGAAGCGGTGCTTTTTCAAGAGTTGATTCCCAAAAGGGCAAAAACTCTCCTGAGCTAGCAGCTCTCGGCTGCCCTGGCTGGATACTACGACTTATTCGATGGGTGTTGCTGCTCAACGGCGCGGCTGTTGCCCTTGGCATACGCTTCGGTGGCGAAGAAACTACAGTGGCATATTATCAAGTAACCGCACACCTTCAACCATAGCAGCAACCAAAATGCGGGCTGGATGCTCAGGAGCAATATCAAGAATTGGCTCCAGAGTCTCTTCATCAACTACTACAAGATATTCGAGGGTAATCTGCTTGCTTTCAATCAGCGGGTTTAATTCACTCATCGCTGCTAAGACTATATCTTCACTCTGTCGGCTCTGGTTCCGTCTCTCTTCTGCAGCTCGGCGCAATGAGCGTCCTAAAACCAAAGCTTGAATTCTTCCCTCAGACGACAGACGAACATTTCGCGAACTCATCGCTAGCCCATCTTCTTCTCGCACAAGAGGAGCACGCAGGATCTCGATATCAACGCCGAGATCTCCCACCATTTGCTCAATAACTCGCAACTGCTGAAAATCCTTTTCACCGAAAACAGCCGCATGCGGAGCCACAAGATTAAAGAGTATCGTAACGACTGTTGTAACCCCTGCAAAATGGCCGGGACGCCCAGCGCCTTCATAACATTCCGTCAACGCTCGAACAGAAACATGCGAAGAAAACCGCTCTGGATAAATCACACTCTCATCAGGAGCAAACACAAGGTCAACTCCCCGCTCCGCCAACAACGCCAAATCGCGAGCTTCATCACGAGGATAACGCTCTAAATCGGCTGTAACATTAAACTGCTTCGGATTTACAAAGATTGATACAACTGTCTTCGTGCCATGCGTCCGAGCCTGATCCACGAGCGACAAATGCCCCTCGTGCAATGCTCCCATGGTAGGCACGAGGACGATTGTTTCGCCAGCAGCCCGCATCCGACGGGACCACTGAGTTATGTCATTTCGAGTTCTTAAAACGTCCATACCGATAATTTCCCACCCAAATCAAAGAGGTCAGTTGCAAAGCCGCTAAAAACTCGCAACAATAAAACAGTTTTTAATTCTCGCGCTGCGGTGCCAGCTCACCATTGATTCTCGACATACGCGTTTGAGAGTCAATATCCGAGTTCCCGTAAGAAAACAACGTGACAGAAAACAACGTGACATAACAAATAGTAGCTGACCAAAAACGGTGCAGGGAACGTATACCAAGAGATGATACTGATGAAAATATTTCTTTCTCTCCCCAAAATTAGAGAAGTGCTCCTCTGTACTCGCCTCTATAATTCGCTGGGTCTTGTTGTATTAACGATCGGCATGAGTCAACTGCTCGTGGGATGCTCCTCCACCTCTTCAAAGCCAGTGGAGGAGGAATTAGTAAAAGAGGTGCCAATCAATGGGACGCCCTCTATTCAGGGAACAGAAAAAGAACTCTTTGCTTCTGCAAAAAAAGTGTATGCGAAAAACTACCTCCTTGTAGCGCAAGATTCATTTCGCTCAATCGTTGAAAACTATCCGCTTGGTCCGTATGCAGAATTTGCCTCGATAAAGCTAGCAGATACAAGTTTTATTCAACTTGATTTTGACGAGGCGGCAAAACTCTATGAAGAGGCGCTAAGAAACTACCCGCTCTCAGACAGCACGCCGTATATAAGAATGCGCGCGGGAAGAAGCTTTCAGTTGATGAATACTGATATAGGTCGCGATCGCGATCCGATAGAACGCGCCGTTGAACACTATCAGGAATTTCTGAGACGGCATCCGGACTCAATGTTTCGTCCCCAGGTTGAGGCCTATCTCGATGAAGCCTATCGATCTCTTGCTCAGCACGAGAAACTCGTTGCTGACTTTTATGAGCGACGGGGGCACCAGAGAGCTGCGCGTAAGCGCCATGCCCGCTACCAGAAAGTCATGCAGCAGTTTGGGATCACAGAAGAAAAAATGTTGGCGGAAAATGCCCCTGAAGAGGACGTCGTAAAAGCCTCCCTCAATCCTGCTTCCAAACTCGCAGCTGCTAAACTTACTACTGCCGAACTCAATAAAAGCGAAGTGAAAAATACTCGTTTGGAGAAAACAAGAGAAGAAACGTCTTCATCAGTCTCTGAACAGGGGCAGAACCCGAGCGAAAAATCCACTTCCACCAGTGTACTCCGTCCAACTTCTCTTCGAGATGTTTCGTGCTCAGTACGAGGAGGCAAGAAAGTCTCGATTGAGTTAGTAGCTTCTCCTCCCGCATCGTATGTTACAGAGGTCGGAGCTCCATCATCCGGTCTCGTCACCATCAGTCTTCCAGCCACGCTCCCACAAGCGATCAACCTTGAATGTTTTGATGGTGAGCCGCTCTCCATAGGAAAAGATGGGGTTCTCCGTTTAGAAAGCAACTCCCCGTTTATAGCGTTTCAAATGGATAATCCACCGCGAATTATCCTAGCAGAGAAGCAATAGAACGGATGGGATTACGCCCTTTGGGCCAAAGCTTTTCCGCACTGAGAACGTATCTCCTGATAAGTTCCTTTCTCAGCCATTATTCGGATCCTTTCTCCCCATTTTCTCATCGAAAAGAGGGTACCTAACTCCTTGCGGCTTCCTTATTATGAGCGATACTATGATGGTCATGTCTGAGCGCATCACCCCATCCCCACGATTTGATTTCGACTTGTTGTGTCGACGGCTGCTCACTCGTTCAAACATAGCGCGAGCAGCTTCTGGTTTATGGATGTTCAGCTGGGCATCTCTCTTTCTGCTGCTCATGCTAACAACGACTTTCATTATGAAAGAGCTCTTTACCCCTCCACCAGAAATTCAAAAGATTCGCTCAAGCACTGAAGAAGCACGAATGCGTAGAAAAGAAAATAAGCCAGCTGAAAATGCTCGGCGTTCGCCCCTCAGTCGAGCCGATGCCAGAGCCATTGAAAAAACAAAACTCTTTGGAATCACCGAAAGCGCTTCGAGCACATCAGTAGCAGAGGCCCCTACGAGAAAAACGGAGAGCAAGCCTCTGAACTTGACCCTCATTGGAATCTTCTACAACAAAGGTGGAGGCTCGAGTGCAATCATCGAAGATAAAAAGAAAAAAACTCAAGACGTATTTAGAGAAGGCGATGCGGTCTTTGAGGTTGCCAGCGTATCAAAGATTCACTCTTCCAAAGTAGAGTTAGATTATCAGGGGAAGATAGAAGTTCTTGTAATTGAGGACCTCCCCTCCGAGAGCTCGGCTTCCTCAAGCCCGCCTACTGACTCAGAAGAGATTGTGGTTCAAGAAACAGAATTAAATGAGGCTCTGGAAAATTTACCCCTTTTACTGACGCAAGCGAGAGCCGTACCATTCTATAAAGATGGACAAGCAGTGGGCTTTCGGTTGTTTGCCATTAAGTCGGGGAGCATGTACGAAAAGATCGGGCTCAAGAATGGGGATATTCTGAAAAATATCAATGGGAATAGTCTTGGAGATGTCAGTCAAGCGATGAAACTATTTGAGCAGCTTAGAGAGGAGAGAAATCTCACCTTAGAACTGGAAAGGAGTAGGAAACCAAAGACCTTCAATTATAGAATCCGGTGATAACGAATAGTCGCACCCGTCAAGATCGGTCGTGCTTTACAGAACCGTTATGACCCGAAAAAGAGCATAGGAAATGAAAAGAGCATTTACTCAGGAACACAGCGCTTACAATAATTCGAACGCACCATACTTGATGGTGCGACTCTCTACCGAGCAAATTTTCTCGCGACTACTACTCTCTACGGTGACCATTTCACTTTTTCTCCTGGCAGGCCCACTCTTTCTCGTAGCAGGGAGCCTACCCTCTCTTGATTTGTCAAATATCTCTTCTCTGCTTTCCCCACAGGCAGCTTATGCTCAAGTGCCAAAAGCAGATTCAGATGTTGCCACTGAAGGAACGATTATCAATGTAAAGAATGCCGACATCTCCGCGCTCATTCGACTATTTAGCGAAAAGACGCAACGGAACTTTATTCTCGATGAACGAATTCAGGGGAAAGTATCGCTCTACCTCCCCTCAGAAGTCTCGGCCGAAGAGTCCCTAAAGATTCTCGACTCCGTATTAGCGCTTAAAGGATTCTCCTCAGTGCCAATCGGCGAAAATCTGTGGAAAATCGTACCTTCAAAAGAAGCGATCCAATCGACAATTCCTACAATAACAGACGATGCGAGTCGCAAACACGATCCAACAGCAGCAGTCGTTACCCGTCTCGTGCACCTGAAATATATCAATGCGGATGACGCCAAGCAGATTCTCTCGCCCCTTGTCTCATCAAACGGATTAATCAATGCCTATACGGGAACCAATTCGCTTATCATTATTGATTCCGATGATAATATTGCGCGAGTAATCGAGCTCATCACTGGCCTAGACGTTGCTTCTCGTGGGCGGGACTTAAGCATCATTCCTATCGTTCATGCTGACGCGATTGATATCGCCACAAAGCTGCAAGATATTCTCGGAGAGAGTGAGGCACCAGGCGTGTCAGGCGGCTCAGATGGAAGCGATACTGCCAGCCGAATATCAGCCCTGCGGGCACGCATTCGAGAAGCAGCACGGTCAAGTGGCTCAACTGGAGGCAGTTGTTCCACCTCCACAAACACCGCTGCGACTATCTCCTCTGACGGCTCTACCATCTCTGCTCGTACTATCGAGCCAAAAATCATTGCGGATGAGAGAACAAACTCAATTATTGTCGTCGCTGATGATGAGACAACCGCCCGCATCCGAGGACTCGTTGATCAACTTGACAGCGAAACAAACAAAAGTGGTTTCAGGTTTTACGTCTACCGATGTCAACATGCAAACTCAGAGGAGCTCGCTGAGGTCCTCGCCAATCTTACGGGACAAGGAGGAAGTTCAGGAAGGAGCCAGGCGAACAGCACTTCCTCAGGAAGTCTTTCAAACGCTCAAAACAGACTTGCTTCCCAAACTCGAACTCCGGGGAGATCCCGCAATGAAAACAGCAATGGTGCCAATGGCTCTACTTCTGTAAATTTTGGCGACGACCTCTCTATTACCTCCGATCCCTCGACAAACTCGCTCATTATTTACTCAGATAAAGATGGATACGAAAAAATCGTTGACCTTTTACAGAGTCTTGATGTGAAGCCAAGGCAAGTTCTTGTTGAAGCACTTTTACTCGAAGTTCAACTCGATGACAGCCAGACAGATGCCCTTGAATGGCAGTCAACTGGCGGTGGTCAAGATGGTGGCTTTCTCGCTCAAAGCTCTTTTTCTGGGAACTTAGCAAGTCTCATAACAAATCCCACTGCCCTTTCAAACTTCACTATTGCAGCGGCGAGTGCTGGAACAATCACGGTCGGGGATCTGACCCTACCCTCGCAAGCAGTGATTTTAAATGCTGCTGCGAACAATTCGATGGTAAATGTCCTCAGCTCTCCGAATATTCTTGCTACAGATAACCAACAAGCAGAGATTGTCGTAGGTCAGAACGTTCCATTTATAGCAAGCACTTCAACCAGCGATCAAAACCTGAACAACACGTTTAACACCGTTGATAGACAAGATGTGGGAATCACTCTTCGGATTACTCCGCAAATATCATCGAATGATACGGTAAGGCTTGATATCTTTACGGAAGTCTCAAGCGTTCAAGAAACATCAGCTCAATCAGCACTGGGGCCAACGACAACTGTTCGTACCAGCGAAACGACTGCAATCGCAAAGTCTGGGCAGATGATTGTCATTGGTGGACTCATGTCAGACCAGGTTGACGAAGCCGACACCGGGGTTCCCTATTTAATGGATGTTCCAGTACTCGGCTATCTGTTCCGGAGCTCCACAAAAAGAACACGTCGGGTCAATCTCCTGATATTTATCACCGCACGGATTATTCGTGATCAATTCGACCACCGAGATATCACTAGCACTCAGAGAGATGAATTTCAGACGGGAATGGATGCCATAGATGCCTATCCACCGCGCACTACCGAACTCTATAGCCGAGAAATTGATCGGGTTATGCAAGCCGAGACACCTTCAGATGACGTGCCGACTCGTGTGCCAACTCGGAAACGATTAGTCCCAAACTCTGAGCTACGCTCTCCAGAACATGCACGATTACGCTCAAGCTCTGTGGAAGAGCCGACCTTCTTTGAAATGGAGGTTGATATTCCCCTTCCTGGAAGCCCATCATCAAATAAAAGAAATGGTGCCTCCGTATTCAAGACGTTACCGCCCAAGGCGGGGACTCCCGCATCAGAAAAAGCCGCCTCTTCTACCAACAATTTCATCCTGTTATCGGTAGAAAAAGATTCTCCAACTGGGCTGACCCCTCCGTTCCGAACCGAGCCGCATGTCGCCATTGAAGTCCCGCGCTCAGCAAACCACCTCCTTGGGGACTTTACTCCTGGAAAAACCCTGAAGTATGGCTCTCATAAAGATGGATTAACAGTGAAGGTACAAGCTGCGTTTCAAACGAGAGAACAAGCGCAAAAGAACCTGAAAGACCCGTCGCGCACCCTAACATGGTACGCCCTCAGCCCTTATGAGATTCTTAAATTTGGGCAGGGACCGTGGAGACGTGCTCCAGAGTGAGCAATAGCATTCAGATTCGCGATTATCCCTCAGATTGTGAGGCATCCCTCACAATCTGAGGCGAATGAAGCCATACGCTGTGAGTTATAGAAAAGTGGGGGCGCAACAGTTGAAATCAGGCTATAATTTCACGTGTGATACTCAGTAATCTGATTATAGGTCTAAATGAGTGAAGAAACGGAAGACATAATAGGCGAAGAGAATGAGGAAATCGAAAGTCACTCGCCTACCGATCTCAAGCAACTCGCTTCTCAGCTCGGACTCTCGTGGCAAGAAAAAGTTGGAGAGCCTGAACCGCCGGAAGATCTCATCATGGGAGATTTTGATAGAATCGTTGGTTCGTGGGCAAGGCAATTTCAAATCATTCCCATCGCAGCAAAAAATGGGCATATCATCGTAGCGACCGCAGCCCCACAAAACTCAGAAGCTCTTCAACATATTAGCATGTGTTACGGCAAGCCGATTGAGATAGTAGTGACCTCTCCTGAAGAGATTACAAAAGCCATCAACGCAATGAGAACCAGGCTCATGCGTAGCAAATCAAGTAGCCTCGACAGCGATACGGAAAAGGAAGACTCAGTCTTTGATGCGCTACTAAAAATTGATGTGACAGAAACTGAAGACGATGATGCTCCGATTATGCGTTACGTGAATGCCATCATCTTTAAAGCAAGCACGGAGCGGGCCTCTGATGTACATATGGAACCGTATGAAGACGCTCTGAAGGTTCGGTTCAGAATTGACGGGGTGCTCTATGATATAGATTCCCAAGATACCAGTCATCAAGCAGCAATCATCTCTCGCATCAAGGTGATGTCAGGGCTTAATATTGCCGAGAAGAGACTTCCCCAAGATGGAAGAATTGGGCTAAAGATTGCGGGCAAAGAGGTTGATATTCGAGTATCTACCGTTCCTACTCAATTCGGTGAACGAGTTGTTATGCGTTTACTTGATAAGTCGGGAACCGTTCTTGGCCTCTCTCAGATTGGTATCCGGGACAACAACCTTACGGCGATTCAACGACTGATCAAAAAGCCTAATGGAATTTTCCTCGTAACAGGGCCGACTGGCTCCGGTAAATCTACCACGCTGTACTCGTGCCTGACTGAGATAAACACTCCCGAGCTCAACATTCTGACGGTTGAAGATCCAATCGAATATCAACTCGCGGGTATCGGTCAGATGCAGGTCAATCCAAAGATTAATTTTACATTTTCATCGGGGCTCAGAGCTATTCTCCGACAAGATCCTGATGTGGTCATGTTGGGGGAGATTCGCGACGCGGAGACAGCCGAGATAGCCATTCAAGCCTCCCTGACCGGACACTTAGTTCTTTCAACTCTTCATACCAATGATGCTCCTGGAGCAGTCACTCGACTCATCGACATGGGGATCGAGCCGTTCCTTGTCTCGTCAAGCTTACTAGCCGTTATGGGGCAGAGATTGGTTCGTCGGCTTTGCACATCATGCAGAGATCCGTACGAATTGTCCGATGAGGAGCTGATTGAACTCGGACTTCATCCTGGGGGCAAATGGCCAAGACAAGCGTTCCGACCTGGAACAGCTCAGTGCGAACAGTGTCAAAATACCCGATATACGGGACGAACTGGTATTCACGAGCTGCTCATCATTGACGAGCCCATCCGTTCACTGATCCTACAACGGAGTGATTCTGTTACCATCCGCGCGACAGCGCTTGAGCGCGGGTTTGAACCGCTTCGAATAGACGGAGCTATGAAAGTACTTGAGGGGGTAACTTCTGCAGAAGAAGTTATTCGCGCAACACATGAAGAGGTAAGCCAAGCAGATCTGAGCTAAGCACGTTATGCCAGTATACGAATACATCGCCATCAATAATTCAGGAAAAAAGACAAAGGGACGTCTCGACGCCGAAAATGAGCGGATGGCTCGCCAAAAACTGAGGCGCAGTAATTTATTCCCTACCACCATAAAAGAAGCAAGCGCGAAAGTAACAAAGCAAACTGATGACGTGCTTCATTTCTTGAAATCCGACAAAGTCACGATGAAAGAACTCTCGCTAACAACGAGACAGTTCGCGACACTCCTTAATGCTGGCCTTCCACTGGTGAGTGCGCTGCAAGCCCTCGGAGAACAGACGGACTCTCACGTTATGCAAAGAGTGCTCGTAGAGCTACGAGAAGGGGTACAAGAAGGCGACTCTCTTGCCAAAAGTCTCGGGATGCACCCCAAAATATTCCCCCGCCTCTACACCAACCTTGTTGCCGCAGGGGAAGCTTCGGGCACCCTCGATCAGGTGCTTGAAAAACTGGCCGACTACCTAGAAAGCCAAGTTGCGCTTAGAGGAAAAATTTTCTCTGCACTCACATATCCCGTTGTGATGATGGTAGTCTGTTTTCTCGTGATCATCGGGTTGCTGGTAGGCGTAATCCCAAAGATTGTAGAGATATTCGTAAAACAAGGGCTAGACCTCCCCTTGCCCACTCGAATTGTTATATCTGGCTCAAACTTTCTTATTAGTTACTGGTGGCTACTCATCCTTTGCACCATCGGACTGGGAGCTCTTGCCACCAACTACTACCGAAGTAAAAAGGGAAGAGAAAAAGTAGATCTCTGGCTCTTGCAACTTCCGCTCATTGGGCCGGTGTATGTTAAAGTGATTACTGCCCGCATTGCGAGCACGCTGTCGGCTCTTTTAGGGAGTGGTGTTGAGCTCCTCAGAGCTTTAGACATTACAAAAAATATTATTGGTAATGTGCATGTTGTCTCTATGCTTGAAGAGTCTCGGGAGGGTGTCAGAGAGGGAAAAAACTTAAGCAGCGAGATCATGCGTCATAAGATTCTCCCCTCCATGATCTCAAGAATGATTGCTATTGGAGAAAAGAGCGGAGACCTTGAGCATATGCTCGAGAAAGCCTCCACTACTTATGATAATGAAGTGAGCTCCACTCTGGAAGGACTCACCTCGCTTTTAGAGCCACTGCTTATGGTTACCGTCGGCATAATCGTGCTGATTATCGTTGTCTCAGTACTCCTCCCAATGACAGAACTCATGAATGTAGTCGCGCTCTAAAGCAAAATATCCCCTCAGCAAGCGAAGGCTCTCCCAAAAACGAGCTTTAGAGCTATTATCCCCTTTTCTCTTGTGGAGTTTTACACCATGCTAGATCTGATACCTAACGAATTTTGCATCGCGGTCAACTGTGCGAGATGTACAGTCTGCTCGGTTTGCAGGTAATGCTAAAGCATGCTGATAGAGGAAAAAAGAATGGAAGAGAAAATGGCACTCGGTAGAGGTTTATCATCAAATGGAAGTTCGAAGGGAAGGCGGAAAAAACATACAGCACATGGGATGCACGGATTCACACTCGTAGAGATTATGGTAGTCCTTGTCATAATCGGACTCCTCGGCTCCTTCCTTTTTGGAAAGATATTCTCAAGCGGCGAGAAAGCAAAGGCGAATCTGAATAATTTAAAAATGAAGACTCTTTCTCAAAAAATTAGTGAATATCAACTGATGTACAACCGCCTTCCTGCTTCCTTAGAGGATCTGTCACAATGTAATGATGTAACTGGTCCAGGCTGTGTTCCTCTTATTGATGAAGGGGACGATACCGTACTCGATGCCTGGGGGAACCCTTTTACCTATGCCACAGAGGGCTCCCGCACCTTTCGGATCACCAGCCTTGGGGCTGATGGAAGACCTGGAGGCGAAGGAGTAAACTTTGACTTTAATGTCGTAGGGCCTTAGGGAGGAAGAAAGTAAGCGCCTGAGGGAAGGAAACAGGCGAGAACGTGTCTCGATAATCGGACTATCCTCTCGCTTGAGGTCTCGGACGAAGGGGACGGAAACTGTATGAGACGACTCAGAAGATGGCTGTGTTAAGAAACTTTTGCCAAGACATGAGAAGGCAAGATGTGCGGAACCAGAGTTCGCAGAGCCCAGCTCTCATGCCCAAAAAGTTTGAGGCAAACACAGCATTTCTCTGGGGTCAGAGCCGTCACCATGGGTTCACAATTATCGAACTTGCTATTGTCATCCTTGTTATCTCAGCCCTTTTTTTCGTAGGTTTTGGCAGCTCTTCATCACCACAATTTTGGAGGAGACAAGCAGCACTTCGTGAGTTGAATGAAACCATGAGGTTTCTCTTTCATCAAGCGGTGGCGGATCAGACCTATTACCAGATAGAGTTTGACTTGAAGTCCTCCACATATACTGTTGGAGCCATAATCCCCGAGCCAGAAACTGACGAGAGGCTCGCGGAGTTCGGCGGCGATGCCGGAAACATATCGCTCGAGCTAAACGCTTTTCTCAACCCTTCCTATGGCCAAACACACACCGTTATTCCACCTCCGACATTCCCCTCGCTGGGAGATCCGCGGCAATTACCGAAAGGAATCCAAATCGAGGCTATCTATACACCGAAGGGATGGACTCGCAGGAGCGAAGATAAGCTCGTTCGCATTCGATTTTCCCCGAAAGGCTTCGCTGAATTTGTCGCGCTGCACTTACTCATCGGAGATAAACAAGAAATGACTCTGGTTAATAATCCATTTACTGGAATCACTCAGACATTCAATGAGTGGAAGGACTTTGAATGGACTTTTGCAGAGAAAAAGATATGAAGCGATCACAGCAGGGATTTACATTTCTTGAAGTCATAATAGCACTAGCAGTTTTAGCGAGCGCGCTGACCATTATCCTTGGACTACAAAGCGCTCTTGTTCAACGCACCGTCTTAGAGCGACAACAGCGAGAAGCGACGAGGCTTGCAAGAGAGATATTGAGCGCGGTCGAAGCAAGAGAATCTGCTGGTGATCCGCTTGAAGTAGGGACATTTAATGGGACACCAGAAGAAATTTTTAACGGTATTCTCCCAAGCGAACAGATTCAGCGTGACTCCTCTCTTGATGCAACAGACTTCCAATATGAAGCTCAGCTTAGCGTAGAATATTGGGGGATAGATAAAAGTGATAAGGCTATGAAACGAATTAGTCTCTTAATTTCGTGGGGAGAGCGTCGTCCTGAATCACTTCAACTCGCCTTTTTTATCCCATTCGATGAAGATGAGGTTACTGAGGAGGAAAATGAAGAAAACTCATGAAAGCTCTCTCGGCTTCACCTTGATCGAGGTCCTCCTTGCTATTACGGCACTCTCAATAATGCTCACCCTCTCCTATTCGACTCTTTCGAGCCTTCTCTCTGCTAAGAGTATCGTCGAGGATGAACAAGAGGTAGAGCGTTTAGAGCTTGTCCTGATAAAACGCCTTTCGCGAGAACTTCAACTTGCCTCAGCAGGAATGCCACTGATGCCCCCCGAAGGTGATACGGAGACACGCTACACTTCGGCTGACAACCTCATCGGAAAGCAAGGAGAACTATCAAATGGACTGCCAGGCGATAGCATAACTTTTATCGGCATGCATGCAGGTCAGAGTTTTCTGGAAGACCGTTCTGCTAATACCGGACTCGTCCAAATCACTTACTCCCTCAAAAAAGATCCAGAAAGAGCAGCCCAAGCACCCTACGAGGTATTCTCTCTCATCAGAGAGGAGATACCGTATAAACGGCCGTTTCAAGAGGCCTACAAAAAAGCCATTCGCTTCCCCCTTGCTGAGACGGTTGAAAGCCTCTCATTTGAATACTTCGATATGGCAACAAATGAATGGTCCAGGACCTGGGGAGAGGACAAAAAGAAAGAGCTTCCAGCGATGGTACGGTGTGCCATTACCCTCAGAACGCCCAAAGAGATTCCCAAGACCATTAGTGTAACCGTGCCAATGAGAGCCAAAAGGCGTGCTCGACGTTAAGATCCGTCTTCATGATGATTCACGCCTTTCGGGTCGTAAAAGAACACTCTACAATCAGGGGAGATTAGGGGAGATGGCACACAGTGAATTCGCCGCAAAAACTCATTCTGAGCATTGATGCTACAAGACCGCACATTCGTGCCGTCCTCTTATCTGGAGAAGGGGCAGAGACTTCGATTGAAGAGGACATTGTCGTCGACGGCTCTGCTTGGTGGAACTCGTACTTCGATTTAGATGGCTCTTATCGTGACAACTCAACGCTTAATGGCAATAACGGTGAATTGGCAACGAATGATGAGACAGCAGCAGCATACCTGGCGCCATTTCCCATACGTGAGATATTAGAACAATTCTCAGAGAGAAAATTTACCGAATCAATCGTTATTCTGCCACCACATCAAGCAACGACACTCCGTTTAGAGCTCCCCTTTACACAAACTTCCTACCTCGCTCAGGTAGCGCCAATGGAGGCACAGGATAAACTTCCTTTCTCGGTAGACATGTTTCATTGTCACGCCCGACCAATCGCACAACCTATTGATCAAAAACAAAATGCCACCTCTCATGAACAGCCCACAGTTCGGGTTGACCTCTATCCTGAACATATACTGGCGAATCTGCTTCAAGAGTGCCATGAGGCTAATTTTGAGCCGTCAGTCCTGACGATTCCTGCGGCACTCGGCGAATTCTGTCGAGCACTCTACCCGAAGTATATCAAAGAGAATTGTGCGATTGTCTTTTCCTCAGAGGGAGCTTACTCAGTCTCTTTCCTCATAGATGGAGAACCTTCGACATATTTTTCAATTCCCTTCGACGCGAGCACCAGCAGAACGGAATTCCCCGGAGAGCATCTTCTGAATGTTTGGATCAGTGCGACCGAGGAGCTCAATCAGTGCCATATAGAGCGCATTTATTTTGTCGGCGAGCGGGAGGAATTTGCAATCTGGGATGCGGAAGAGGTGAAAAAACCAGTAGAATTCCTCTCGTATGAGGACCTTGTGCCAAAAAGCTCTCCAGAGCTCGGGCTATCATGCCTTGTGACAACTGGATTCGATGAAAAGCTCTCTCGATATGGACAGTTCACTCCTAATTATCGTACTGGCAAGTTTCTTTTTCGACCCTATGTTCGGAATTTAATCGATGGGATACGGTCGCTATTGCTTCCGATAGCCGTAATTATACTAGCAATCGCTATTCTCCTTCCGATGCGATTCTACGCACGAGAATACCGGATTACCTCTCTTCAAGATGAAATCAATTCTGTAGTGAAAGAAGCTCTGAGAAAGCCTAATATAGAGCAGGGAACAGAGCTCACTATAGTTCGACAAGAAATCGCAACCGTTCGAGATATTTTACAGCAACTTGGAACCAGCACTTCTATCCCATTACAAAAAGAACTCGCCCTTATCCTCGAGACCCTTAAAGATGTTGATGTCTCCATGATTCGTCGGCTTAATATTCTTTCGGATAAGACAATCATTGAATGTTTTGCGGCTTCGTACAGTGTTGTGGAGAAAATTAACGAGGCTTTTCAGAAGCATTCAGAGAATTTTTGCGATGTAGAAGTAAAGGTTGAGAATCGGTCGCGCCAGAAAGCAACACAACTCGAAATCATTCTTAAGAAGGTATGCTCCACGTGAAGAATAAAGACGCTATAGATGAAAAGAAACACAAGAGCACCGCTTCTCTGCCGCAATATTGGGAGAAAGCTCGGAAAAGCTCTAAAAGTTGGTTTCGGGGGAGAACAGCAAGTGAGAAACGACTCGTCCTTATCGCACTCGGAATAGCAGTAAGCATGGGACTCTATTCTTCGATAGAGTTTGGAATTCAAGTGTTCTCAGAACAACGAGCTCGTCTGACAGAACTTGAGAAAACCATCGGATCACTTCCCCCCCTGATTCATCAACTTCACCGCCTAGAAGAGCAAAAGCTTACATCCCTGGAGCGATTCTCAAAAGCTGCTCGACAACAAGCAGTATGGAGCCATCTTGACGCACTACTAAAAAAAAGTGGGCAGGATAAACTGGATGGGAACATACAACGCCTAGGAGACTCAAATAAGGCTATTGGAGAGGACTTCATTCAGCACTCTTTCACTGTTACCTTTCAGAAAATTTCACAAGAAGATTTAGCGGATTTTCTAAAACGACTCTCATCGGATGAAAAACGCCCTGCTGTCATAACGAAAATGACTCTTACGGGAAGAGGAAGCTCGTTAAACGTCGTAGTGTCGCTAGATATCATAACTCGGCGAGTTTGAAAAAAGGAACCATAGCTCCATGCGTTCATTCCTAAAAAGTAGAGTACTCTGGGGGTTATTGGCTGCTGTTTTGCTTGGCCTATTTCTTGTTCCGAGAACTATTTATGCGAGTCTGATTGTTCGTCTCATTGAAAAAAATATAGACACTTCAGAGATATTCATAAGCATGCGAGAGCCCGACCTCGCCTTCATCGGAATTTCATTTCAAGAAATTGTAATTCGTCCGCGACAAAGCCCGATTCTTCTATCACTAGAAAATGTACGCATTCGCCTTGGTCTTAAGAAGATCTTCTCGACTGGCCCTCAGCTCCTTATTGATGGTGATTGGCTTGGTGGACACTTAGAGATAACGGCAAACGCCTCGAGCAGACAAGCCGTAGCGCAGCTTCGCAATGCAGACGTAACAAGACTTCCCTTCGTTGGGGGGCTTGGATTTCAACAAGCACAGCTACAGGGACGAATCTCGATCACGGAAAATCCCGCGGCCGATCCACCCTTCGAATTTGAGTCAATCGAGATAATGCTCGATAAGATTAATAAATCTGAGGAAACAACCCTGTATCCTCAACTTACAGGCCTACCGATGCCTATTACTATCCCAGCACTCATTGAGAGCTCAATAGAAATCAAAGGGAGTGTTAACCCCGAGCTAGTTAACATAACGCAGGCCCGACTTCTCTCGTCCCTGGGAAATCTGGAAGGAACGGTACGTATCGACAGACCGAACTCTTATGACAGAAAAATAGCAGTTGGCCTTGATGGTATCTTAAGTGAAGGGGGCTTTAAACTTCTCAAGGGACCAGTAGAGCTGTTCAGTAAAAAACGAGTTACCAGTCACTCTCAACCTTTTCGCTTAGACTTTCGTGTGCCGCCAAAGCCA
>RFPC01000038.1:12500-26302 GCA_009926305.1 bacterium | reverse complement strand
AGGCGGAGAGGAGGTGCTGGATCTCCTGGCATTCCAAAGTAGGTATCAAAATTATTGCCCTTTATAAATAATGGTGAACTCACATGGTTGTCTCCTCCTGTGGTTGTTTGTGGCAGGAGGTCACACCGATATGGGAGTTCTGCAGGGATAAAATCTAAATAAATTTCCGGAAGAATGGAGCCTTGGTTAAATTCAACGATAAGTGGTTGAGAGGGAGGGGTAATTCCGTTTGAATATAAGTTGGCGAGGCTTCCTGATGCTCCTCTGCACGTCAGTGTTCCATTAAATGGGGGAAAGAGTTCTATTTCTCCCATCGTCGTGTTCTTAAATGCTATTTCAAAATGCCCTTGAGGGGTTTGCGCGTGCACAGTATTTACCAGCACTTCAGTGTGCATAAGCACGAGCGCTACAACAACTGTGGCAAGTTGAAAAAGAAAGTCCTCTAGAGACTTGATACGAAAGGGAGAGCCAGTGGCGAGATGTTTAATATTCATTGCTTTTGTAGGCTTCATACCATTTTATCGAAGAGTTCAGAAGGTTCTCGTGAGAATAGAGCTAAAAGACTTAGCGTAAAAATTTAGCGTAATAATGAGATATACTGCTCTATAATTTGTATGCGTTTGTGTGCGTGCTCTATCCCTCGCCCTCTTCGTACTATTTTACCGATTTCATAGCTGTGATGAAAGGTGATACATGGGTGAGGTAGAGACTCGAGTGTTGTTATTCTCGCGTTACCGTGTGTATCTCTTTGATTTATTGAGATTTTTTGGCTCAGTAGAGTTGAAAGCGACTACGCAGAAGAAAAAAATGGGGCTTTTGGTCTCTTGTTGGCAGAAGCAACTCTTCAGATTGGTGAGTGGGTTAGGGGAGGCGACTTTCAGAGAGAGATATGCTACTAAACAGCTCAGAGTTTTTGTATACGTCTCTTTGTTCATAGGATTTTCATGAACTCTTCTGAAAAACGCCAAAAGTCTCCTTCAAGTAGTAGTGAAAACTTGAGAGGTGCGCCTCGTGTTAAAGAGTCCCTGATAGAGGAAGGCATCGGACTAGAGCCGTGGAGCATTGTCGAGAAGGGGTTTTCGGGAACACACGTTAGTCATTATGAATCGCTCTTTTGTGTGGGGAATGGCTTCCTTGGTGTCCGTGGTTTTTTTGAAGAAGGATATGACCAGAGCCTGTCGCCACATACGGTGAGAAGCCTCTATCTCAATGGATTCCACGATACAGCGCCAATACATTATCCCAAAGTCGGGTATGTTTGGGCTAAGGTGCATGAAGCGATGCTCTCATATTGTCATTCAGATGCAGAGCGAGTTGCGGAAATGGGATTGTCCAGCCATGGGCATTACATGTCTTCACACATCCTCTTTGAATCGTTCGAGAGAGAGATGGATAGAGAGATGCTGCACTTCCGTGATAGTGAATAATGAGAGCAATGTTGAGTGATGAGTCAGCTGCGGATTCAAACTCAATCTTGAGGTGTGAAACGTGTTGGAGTATCTGCTCAGCTTTCAAGAATTCACGGATTTCCTCTGTAAGAATTCGAGGCAGCTCTTCGGTGATTATTGACTGATGCTGATAGTCAACACCAAATGAGTAGGTCTCACCGAAACCATCACTAAGATTTCTGACAGGAGCGCTTTGGTACTCGCGAGTATCAAAGTGGTAAAGGCTTCCGCCATAGCCGACGAGTTCAACATAATCTGGACTTTGAAGAACTATTCGACCAAAGGTTCCATCATGAAGAATAACATGGTCTCCTATGCTGGAGGGGAAAAGCTTCTCATCTTTATGCGCATTTCGCGATCGCATCGGTATGAGATCCTGAATGGGGATACGAAGCACTCTTCCCGAGTTGAACGCCTCGTTGATCAACGTTGCGTAAAAGCTAATGGAGTCAACGCGCCATAGAACACCTCGATACTCGATGACTTCACCTTCTCTGACTGGTCCAAAGTTAAGGAGGAGAGCAAGCTGCCTCCACCAGTCAGGAATAGTATCTTTCATGGTCCAGAGGAGTCCAAAAAAGAGGAGTGAGAAGAGGAGTAAAAGCACCCAATCTTCAAAAAGATAGAGAGTCATGAGGAAGGCGAGAGATGCTCCCAGTGTCGATGTAACAAGACCCGCTACCTGAAGCAGTTTGCCGGCGTGAGAGAGTTTCGAGCCCGAGCCATCAAGATACCGAATGACATATCTCGGAATGTTGCGAAGAGAGACCCAGAGGAGTCCCGCAAATAGAAATGCAAAAAAGAGGTGTTTTCCTCGACTCTCAAAGAAGAGCGAAAGGACGCCTTGAACCGTTTCCCCCACGGATTTTCGCTCTGCTTGTTTTTGGGATAGCTTCTCCTCGGTTATAGCAAGTTCAGCATTTATGGATGTGAGCTGAGCCCTCCATTTCTCGAGGAGGTTTCTTATTGGTTCTTTGAGCTGTTGTTCCTCTAGGTTGCCATTCAGAATAGTAAGGTTATCTACCGCTTTCAGAGTTGACGCTTTTCGTTCTTCTAATGAGCTAAGTTTGTCTTTGAGATTACTAATTTCTCGAGGTCGGCTGGTTGCATCACGAAGTTCAGATATAAGAGGAGCGAGGAGATCCTGGAGTTCTTTGCTCCAAGAGAATGGGGCGCCCTTTTTGTCGCGAGATACTTCCGCTACATCAACTCCAATGGCGAGCTCTGAAAAGTCTTTTTGAATATTAGATAACCTTTCAGAGATTTCTTGAACCTCCTTTTCAATCTGCGCCTGTCTGCCGGTAGCAAGAGGGCTTCGGAGTTCCTCCTGCTTTTCTTGAAGTTCTTTCTTTAGACTGCGTTCTAATTTAAGAACTTGGAGGAGGTGTTGTTCTACTGTGCGCTGCTCCCGATTTGGTGCTGGCTGGCAGGGAGCAGGCGCTGGCAAGAGAAATAGGACGACAAGGATGAACGAAATAAAAATCTTCATAATTGAACTACTTGAAACAGGGTAGCCCCCCAAGTGAATCCACTTCCGAAGGCGCAACTTAAAATATAGTCACCAGAAGCAAGTTGAGTCTCCTCAAGGGCATGGCTAAAGCCGATAGGAATAGTTGCTGCAGTCGTATTTCCATAGTGGGTTATTGTGTTGAACACTCGGTCAGTCGGTATCTGGAGAGTCTCTGCTACCAGTCCATTAATGCGTGCATTCGCTTGATGGGGAATGACGAGGCGCACGTCTTGATTTGAAATTCCACTATTGCTCAATACAGAGGTTGAGACTTCAACCATTCGTTTTACCGCATGCTCAAATACCTTGCGACCTTCCATCTGCGGAAAGCATTTTCCCTGTTCGACCATTTCGGCTGTTATGCGTGTTGGAAAGTGGGCGCTTCCGACGTGTTCACACCAGAGAATTGAGGCATGCGCACCATCGCTGTGGAGCTCGGAGCCTATGATGTTGAGACTGGGGGTCTTTGCGCTTGACGGGGGGTGTTGTGAGACAATGCAACTTCCGGCACCGTCACCAAAAAGCACAGCGATGTCACGTCCTCTCGTTGTGAGATCGAGTCCAGTTGAGTGCACCTCGGCGCCGATAACAAGGATGTTCTTATATTTTTTTTGAGCAACGAGTGCTTCAGCAAGCTCAATTCCATAGAGAAATCCAGAGCATTGATTTCTAATATCAAAAGCTGGAACAGTTGAGAGTCCGAGCTTGTGCTGTACTAAAACGCCAATGCCAGGGAAATCATAATCGGGAGACAGAGTTGCAGCGACTATTGCATCGACTTCTACACCTGATGCCTGTATTGAAAGTTTTGAAGCTTCAACGGCTAAATCGCTTGTAGTAACGGGAGGTTCTACAAATCGACGTTCTTTTATTCCTGTTCGTTTTTGAATCCACTCATCGCTGGTATCGATGTGCTGAGCGAGGTCATTATTCGTCACTATTTTGGGAGGAAGGTAGCGGGCAAACGAGTGTGCAACGGCAGTCATTGTGTCTCCTGAATTGAGTTCTATTTTTGAGCAGCATGGAATTTTTTATTCCAGATGGAAAGAAGAAATGCCGTAGTCGATTGGAAAATTATTTTTTGAAGTTCCGTCGTCGATTTTTCGATGGATGACACATCTGCAGGACATCGTTGGCAAACCAACTTGAAGGTGCCGTTACTGGTGTGCAGTGAGATACTGAGAGAAGTTTGACGGAAGGGGAATTTGTGCTCAAAGGGAGGGCAGGCTACCTATGATTTCCGTGTGTGGTGGTCACCTACTCCCAGCTATATGCGAACAAACAGCGTTTGCACTTCGTGTGCGTCTTTTCACGTCAGGGACCTTCCGGGCTGAGACTTATCTTGGTTCCCAGAAGCAGCCTGCTAAGAAACCTAAAAAGATCATCGGTGTGTTTTCTACTCCTCTGGAGAATTCCCACTCGCTACCGCACTATTTCCTTCGTGACTTAAGGATGTATTTGAGATTTTGTGAGATGAGGATTCTCAAGATTGAGGCAAAGAAATTCGAAACATTCGTGCGAGAATGAGGAGAGAGTTTCTCTTATATTTCTCGCGTGAAGTATTCTATTTATTTTGATTTTGCTTCTCTAGAGCATGCATCCAGTGTTTGAGTCGTCTTTCCATTCTCTCTGTTCTTCTCTCGTTGTATTTCCTTTTTCCTAATTTCGTCAGCCCTCTTAAGACTCGCGCTGTGCGTATTTTCAAACGCTTTGGAAGAGGGGCTTGGCGAAAGTAGGTTCGTAGAGCCTGTCGCATATCATCCACATTTTCTTTCATCACCTTTTTGGATTTAGGCGCTTTTTCATGAAAGACAGAAAGGATGCTCTGCGTGTTGCTGATAAGCGTTATTGCGTCTGCTTTTGTGGTGGGTGTTTCAATCTGAGGCAGTGAGCTATCTGGATCGGTGAAGCAGTCAAATACTCCATCCCCGTCTGCATCAGTATCTGGCACTCCACATCCACAGAGTCCAGGCAGAATCTTGTTTGCGTCTGCGCTACATGAGTCTTTACAATCAGCTGTCCCATCCCCATCAGTATCGGTATCTGCTACTCCACATCCACAAGCACCAGGGACAATCTTTAGAGGATTGTTGTCACAAATATCCAGGCAGTCAGCTATTCCATCCCCATCAGTATCAGTGTCTGGTATCCCACATCCACACTGTCCAGCGAGTCCTTTTGTTTGATCATTGAGACACTCGTTGACAACAACAAAAGCACTCCCAGAGTCTTCACCGTTTGCATCACTTGCATACGCTCCAACAATGACATCAGCCAATCCATCACCGCTGATATCTCCAGCGCCAGAAACTGATGGGCTATATCCAAGTCTATCCCCTGCATTTTGTCCACGTACGATAAAAAGTAGTTCCCCAGTGAATCCCGAGAAGACTTTAGCGCTTCCTGATTCATCTCCATTGTCATCATCTGAATAGGCACCAACAATAACATCTCCATATCCATCACCGTCTACATCGCCTGCACCAGAGACGGCATGTCCGAATTGATCTCCATCATCGTCACCATAAAAGGTATGTAAAATTGAATAATCGGCCCCTGAATAAATTACAGCTGCGCCTATAACGCCAACTTCACTACTGGTATTTGGAGCCCCCATAACAATATCAGGAATGCCATCACCGTTGGTATCGCCAGCGCCAGACACTGACACTCCAAGTAGGGTTCCAGCACCACTATCACTTATGGTGTGAAATATTGTTCCATCGGCACCCGACATGAGAAATACTTCGCCACCTCTGCCACCGATTGCAGCGTCAGGAATGCCGTCGTCATTGACATCGCCTACTCCCGCTACGGAATATCCAATTTGCTTCCAATGAGGACTTCCATAGTATTCAAAGAGGACATTGCCGCTTAATCCTGAAAAAATCTTAGCACTTCCTCTTGCTTTGTCGCTCCAGCCCGGAAAGTTCTCCCACTTTGCTCCAACAACAACATCATTATAACCATCTTGGTCAACATCCCCAGCGCCATCAACGGAGATACCGAAGCGACCGCCATTTTCTATTCCGTATAGATTGTGAATCAATGAGCCATCTATCCCTGAAACAATTTTCGCCATACCGGTTGGGATTCCATCGGGGTTAGCGCCCACCATACCACCTACTACAATGTCAGGAGTGCCGTCACCATTTACGTCTCCTGCGCTAGCGATAGATCCACCAAAGTAATCCCCGGCATTGTCACCAATAACGGTATAGAGAACATCACCAGAGGCACCGGATATTATTAGCGCCTGACCAGATCCATCTCCATTAACGGTATTTGCTTTACTTGCTCCAATACCGAAATCAGGAACACCGTCATTATTAACATCGCCTAGAGTTGCAACCGACCAGCCAAGTCGATCGCCGGCATTTTCACCCACAAATGTATAAAGGGAGTCTTGGCTCTGAGCAGAAAAAAGAGGTGTTATGATCACCAAAAGAGCAAAGAGAGTAAACGTCTTTAAGCTGATAGTGTGAAAGCTTGGTGTACCAGAACTGTTACAGCGATTTCTCTTCATAGCCCGCATTTCCTCTCCAAAAAGCTACACAGACAGTCGAAAGAAAGACCTTGAAACCTAAGGAAATAGGACTGTTCATGCTGAGAGAGGTTAAAATGCGGAATGTATAGAGTTTCTATTACGCGGGAAATCCATCCAGAGAATAAGAGTTTTGCTGTCATAGCGTGGAAGTTTCTATTAGAGGTTACACCGAGCCTCAGCACGTACTCCACTTTATCGAATGGCACATTATCGATGAATCTCATTCAATGGGTCTATGAGCAGTGATGATGGGAGCTCTATTGGGCATTCCAAGCCAGTCTTTTTGATGAGTAACGTGTTCGCATCAAAAGTAGGGTAGAGTACGACAATTTCGAAATGTTTGGGCAGGAGAATAGCATTTAAACGGTGTGAAGTTCTATCAGTATCTTTTTTAAGGTGCGGCCTTTCGTGAGGCCTCGAAGCCCGTAGCGGCCAGCATGGTCTATAGCTTGCCAAGTTTCGCCCTCCATGCCGGGAACAGGTGCTACTGTATTCTTTGTTGGCACTTGCTGAAATCCATGATGGAAGCGTTTTGCGGCGGCTATAATTTCAACTTCAGAGAGAAGCCTTGCTTGTTGTACTCGTGTTAATCCATATTCCACACGAAGGGGGGTGAGAATACTTGAAAGTGTTCGTCCCTTATTAAGGTTTCGGTAGCCCATTTTACCTGCTCGATCGATAGCGCCCCACGTATCACCTGAAAGAAAGGGAGCTGATTCTTGAGAAGCGCAAGTCGGTAGCTTCCCATATCGAGAGTAGAATTCTCTAGCAGCTCTCAATATTCCATCTTCTGTCAAAGGCTTCCCCGGTATCTTGTGTTGATATTCCTCTCTTAACGGCAGCAATATTTTTGATAAGGACTGGCCTTTGATGAGGCTTCGGTAGCCGCTGTATGCTGCCGAATCTAAAGCTTTCCACGTTTCATGCTCCATTCCAGGAACGGGTTCTTTCGTATCCTTCGTTGGGATTTTATTATATTGGATATAAAATTCTCGCGCGGCATCCCGAATAACCTCTTCACTTAAGCTCTGTCTCGCAGCATTGGTTTTGATTCCAGATTTGCGCTTTAGCGGCTCGAGTATGGTTGATAACGTTCGCCCTGCAGTGAGTCCATGTCTTCCGTGATACGCAGCCTGGTGAATATAATCCCACGTTTTGTCTTTTAATCCGGGCACAGGCTGCTTGCTCGCACGACTTGGGAATTTCCCATGCTTTTCATAGAACTCCTCTGCGGCTTTAAGGATGCTGTCTTCTGTAAGTGTAAATTTTTCACGAAGCATCCTGATTCTCAGGATAAGCTTCTTAGCTATGTTAAGGCGTAGTTCTTGGAGAGTTTGTGTCAGCTCAGGGGTCTTCTGACTTTTAGTGGCAGTAAGGATTGATTCCGCACCAAGAGGCGTCTTCTGTGACTGGAGTTCTTCTCGAAGCGGTTTCAGGATCTTTGATAACGTACGACCCTTTTCGAGACCTCGATGACCAGCTTGTCCTAAATGATTAATCCTCTTCCATGAAAATTCTGAAGATTCTTTCAGAGACCCTTCTGAAGTTCTGGTCGGTAGTTTGCCATTTTCCATGTAATACGTTCTGGCAGCTTGACGAATAACCTCCTCTGATAATGGAGGTAAAGGTTGTTCAGTTTGAAGAAGCTCATCTCGTAGTGGTTGGAGAATCTCACCAAGAGTTCTGCCTTTTTCTAGCCCCCGACGACCATGATATCCCGCCTGATAGATACTCATCCAGCTATCATCAGGCATACCAGGGACGGCTGCTTTTGTCTTACAGTTTGGGAGTGTATTGTGCTGCTCATAAAATACTCTGGCAGCATATATAATTGCCGTCTCAGTGAGCGGCGGTTTGCGGTTCGGATCAGGCGTAGGTGAAGTTGACACCATTTCAATCTCCACTTCATATTCTTAACGGCAATAGTCCATAGATTGAATTCTTAATCAAAAAAAAGGATGGAGTGCTCGGTATTTTCGTGGTCACCTTTTCTTGAGGTTTTCTCGCTCTTATTTTTGTGAAGAGGTTAGCATGTGCCCCAATCTGTCAAATGTAAGGCATGGTTTTTTCATGATATGCGGTTGAGTTTATTCAGGCCCCTTCCGCTCCTGTGATTTTCCCAGCTTCATTCGCTTGAGTCTGTACTCAGATTTTTATCATTCGAGATAATCATCTCGGCCACTCTGTGTGAGACGAGTTGTTGAGGCGCATCCGTGGGTGAGGTCCTCGGTGAGTTTGTTGAAGGAGTTAGGAAATCCCGTATCTCCTGAAAGGCGGAAAGCTGTTCCCTTCTGTACGACTCGTTCTTTAAAAGCATTAGTGCTTCCTGTGCGAGGGCCTCGGGGGTTAGTGAATCTTCCGTCACAAACTCACGTACGGTGCCTGGCCTGATGATGTTAACGATTGAGTAGTTTTTCACATTTGCACAGAGCCGTATGATATTTCGAAAAAGCCAACCAGCTTTATAAATCATTACAAAGGGTAGTCCCGTCAGTGCGGCTTGTAGATTAGAAGTGCCAGACTTTATCAGTCCTGCATCACTTGCCCCCAGAACATCAAGGGAGCGTTGCGAGACGAGTTTTATAAAATCTTCAGCATCGAGCTCTTTAAGACTACTGAGTACTTCATCCTGAGGTATCGAACTCGGCACTGGAACAAGGCCTTTCACGGAAGGAAGCTCTTGTCGAACTTTTTTCAGGGCAGCTACCAATAGCGGGAGGAGAGCTTTTACTTCTTGATTCCTGCTTCCTGGGAAAAGAGCAAGAGCAAGCTCATCATCTCCAATACCGAACTCTCTCCGTAATAACGCCCTTTTCTCAGGTGGGAAGGTAAACTGAGTAAGGCCATCTGAAAAAGGATGTCCCACGAAGAGTGCATTGTCGTAGCCCAAAGATTTAAAGACCTCGGGTTCAAACGGGAAAATACAGGCAAGCGCATCAACATACTTTTGAAACGATTTCGCTCTTCCTGGTCTCCACGCCCAAACGGTAGGAGCGATGAAAAAGACAGTTCGAATTCCGAGGCGCTTTGCTTGTTTCGCGAGCAGCAGATTGAAGTCTTGGTAGTCAACGAGGAGGAGTACGTCAGGAGCTCTTTCCCGTAATAGAGAGGTCATTCGCTTGAGAGCTCTTCTCAGGGTGCCAAGCGATTTGATTACATCAAGAAATCCCATGACCGAGGCATCGACCTCTGAATCGATGAGGGTTTCTACTCCAACAGAGCGAAGCGCTGAGCCACCCATTCCAAATATGGTGGCTTCAGGACATAACATACGCACGGTTGAGATAATACGTGCACCGTGCTCGTCACCAGATGGGTCTCCTGCAGAAATTGCTATCTTCATACTAGGAGTAATATGTCAGAATATGGTGGTAAAGAGTAGTGAGTTGAATGAATAGGGCTTCATGGAAAAGTATATAGCACTGTATGGAGGAAGTTTTGATCCGCCACATAACGGACATGTGCTTACGATCTCCCATTTATTGAATGACGAACGAATCGCCGAAGTTTGGCTCGTCCCAAGTGGTGACGCTCGTTATGATAAGTCCTCGTTTGCTACCGGTGAAGAGCGTCTTGAGTTACTGAAAGTGGTTCAACGCGAGGTCTTTCAGGGCAATGAAAGAATTCACATCCTTGAATCACAGCTTAAGGGAGCGTTAGAGGAGTCAACGGCGATATCTCTTGTCAGGTCTCTTCGTGCTGATGGTGAAAAGAGGCCGCTTCTTTACGTCATTGGGGCTGATAATCTCCCAACTCTCAACATGTGGAGAGATTTTGATGCATTAATTACGGAAGTGGAGTTTTTATTCATTCCACGACTTGGGGAGGAAGTTCCCAAGGAAATGCCAGAATACGTAAAGCAATTAGACCGAGAAGACATCGCTTCGTGCTCGTTTTCAAGCTCTGAGCTTCGAGCACTCCTCAAGGATGGAGCAGAAGTAGTTGGGTATCTTCCAAATGAAGTGCTTCGAGTTATAGAGGAGCGGGGGATGTACGAAAGGCACCGGTCGTAAGCCGAAAATCTGAGCGAGTGAAACGATTGTTCATTAAGACGCAAGGCGGGCTCGTTGGATTTTGTCATATTGATTCAGGCTCTTATCCCCTGTGGGTTTAAGTCTTTGAAACAAAGATAAAAATTTAAGTGGTGCCAGAGAAATTTATTGGCGAATTCGTTGACTTATCCCCTCCATGGCTGGTATTCCAAAGGACCTTGCTGTTTCCGGCATAGGCGACAAAAGAGCAGTTCTTCACTTTTTAAAAGAAAAGAGAACTTATTTATCCGAAGCCCTTGAATTGGTCAGGGACTCCAGATACTCTTAGCGCCTTGCCTTGAAGACTGCTGAAAAAATTCAGCGTGTTCGGATAGCAAGGAAATCAGAGAAAAAGCTCTAAAATGGCAACATTTTCGGGGTCTCTGAAAGACAATTTGGTCATGGGTAGAAGTTGGTAAAACAGTAAATTTGTTTGAGAGAATACCGATGGTTTTTGTGATTCGTCACAAGAATCAGAGTATTTCCGAGTGACAATCTCTGGGAGCAGTTTCATTTAGTGACTTCGGTCACTGAAGGTCTCTTTGTGGAACTTTTAGGTCGGTAATCGCTGAGCTGCGGTTACTTTGCTAATAGATCTTGAGTCGATTTCAACTTTTCAAGTCTCTTTTAGAGTCGAGAAGAGGGGAAACGGTTCACACAAATTTTGAATATGAGAGTTTGATTCTGGCTCAGAGTGAACGCTGGCGGCGTGCCTAAGACATGCAAGTCGAACGCGAAAGCATCTTCGGGTGTGAGTAGAGTGGCGCACGGGTGAGTAACACTTGGGTAACCTACCCTTCAGAGGGGGACAACTTCGGGAAACCGAAGCTAATACCGCGTACGCTGCAATTTTCCACGGGAAATTGCGGGAAAGCTTTTGCGCTGAAGGATGGGCCCGAGCCCGATTAGTTTGTTGGTGGGGTAACGGCCTACCAAGACTACGATTGGTAGCTGGTTTGAGAGGATGATCAGCCACACTGGTACTGGAACACGGACCAGACTCCTACGGGAGGCAGCAGTTAGGAATTTTGCGCAATGGGGGAAACCCTGACGCAGCAACGCCGCGTGAGTGATGAAGGCCCTAGGGTTGTAAAGCTCTTTCGACAGGGAAGAAAAAAATGACGGTACCTGTAGAAGAAGCACCGGCTAACTCCGTGCCAGCAGCCGCGGTAAGACGGAGGGTGCAAGCGTTGCTCGGATTTACTGGGCGTAAAGAGCACGTAGGCGGCTAGGTAAGTCTGATGTGAAAGCCCACGACTCAATCGTGGAAGTGCATTGGATACTGCTTAGCTAGAATGCAGGAGAGGTGAGCGGAATTCCAGGTGTAGAGGTGAAATTCGTAGATATCTGGAGGAACAACGGAGGCGAAGGCGGCTCACTGGACTGATATTGACGCTGAGGTGCGAAAGTGTGGGGAGCAAACGGGATTAGATACCCCGGTAGTCCACACCGTAAACGATGAGTACTAGTTGTCGGAACCATCCTACTGTTTCGGTGACGAAGCTAACGCATTAAGTACTCCGCCTGGGGATTACGGCCGCAAGGCTAAAACTCAAAGAAATTGACGGGGGCCCGCACAAGCGGTGGAGGATGTGGTTTAATTCGATGCAACGCGAAAAACCTTACCTAGGCTTGACATCCCGCGCTACCCTGTGAAAGCAGGGGTTCTCTTCGGAGACGCGGTGACAGGTGCTGCATGGCTGTCGTCAGCTCGTGTCGTGAGATGTTGGGTTAAGTCCCGCAACGAGCGCAACCCTCGCCATTAGTTGCCAGCATTAAGTTGGGCACTCTAATGGGACCGCTTGCCGATAAGGCAGAGGAAGGTGGGGATGACGTCAAGTCCGCATGGCCCTTACGCCTAGGGCCACACACGTCCTACAATGGCTAGTACAAAGTGTCGCTATCCTGTGAAGGAATGCTAATCACAAAAAGCTAGTCTCAGTTCGGATTGGAGTCTGCAACTCGACTCCATGAAGTTGGAATCGCTAGTAATCGCGGATCAGCATGCCGCGGTGAATACGTTCCCGGGCCTTGTACACACCGCCCGTCACGCCATGGGAGTTGGGGCTGCCTGAAGTGGCTGAGCTAACCCGCAAGGGAGGCAGGTTACTATGGCAGTACCGATAACTGGGGTGAAGTCGTAACAAGGTAGCCGTACCGGAAGGTGCGGCTGGATCACCTCCTTTTAGGGAGCAAATCAAGGTGAGTCCGTCGAAAGACAGACGATAGTCCTGTCGTTTCATGTCTGTGTCTTAGTCGAGGTCGTTTCTTCGGAAGTGGCTTCAAGGATTGAGCGAGATGTGATGCGCGCAACCTAAAATCTGATTGAAAGTATTTCTTCGGAAGTTCTGAAATCGGAGTAGGAGACTTAAGAGTTTTTAAAGAGATTGTCGTAAGTTGTCAGACCTAACAGTCTGGCATGCAAACAAATTCTCGTTTTTACCAGCTTCTATCGATGACCAATGGTCGCCTCCTTCGGGAGTTGACCTTACGTTTGTTGGCAAACGGGTTCATCGGGTTTTGGGCGCTCGGAGCGAGCACCTGATAGTTTTTTGATGGTTTGGGCTTTTTTTTGCCTTCGTGCAGAGGGTAGTGAGAGGCAAAACAGGTTTACAATTGAATACGAGTAGAAGTGATGAAGTGAATGTAACACAACTTCTTTGCGCAACAGCTATCCTCGGAAGGGGGTAGGCTGTAGAAAGAATTTAGAGCATGGCTAGTAAGCGGTTACTGGCTATGTGTCATCTATCGAGCGTAAAAAGCGTTACTTACTAATTAGATCGTTAAGATCATGTGATGCATGTAGCTCAAAGATTTTATTTTAAGCTACTAAGGGTGCACGGCGGATGCCTTGGCACTGGTAGGCGATGAAGGACGTAGTAGGCTGCGATAAGCCTCGGGGAGCTGTCAAACAAGCTTTGATCCGGGGATTTCCGAATGGGGAAACCTGTCCATTTAGGACACCCGAAAGGGGGCAAACCCGGGGAATTGAAATACCTTAGTACCCGGAGGAAGAGAAATCATATGAGATTCCCGGAGTAGTGCAAGCGAAAGGGGAATAGGCCAAACTGCCTCATCTTTGATGTGGCAGGGTTGTAGGACCGCGACGTGGGACTGGAGTTGATAGTAGAACTGAGTTGGAAAGCTCGGGCAGAGAGGGTGATACCCCCGTATGCGAAATCGACAATAGCTCTAGCGGTATCCTGAGTACCACGGAACACTTGAAATTCTGTGGGAATCTGGGTGGACCATCATCCAAGCCTAAA
>RFPC01000038.1:0-7500 GCA_009926305.1 bacterium | reverse complement strand
ATCGAGCACCATGCCAAATCCTCCGTTAATCGATTTGCCAATGCCGACGCCACCCCCATTATGAAGAGCAACAAGGCTAAATCCTCTTGCAGCATTTCCCGCAAAGAGTGTCGTTGCCATATCCGCCATGATATTTGACCCGTCTTTTATATTTGCAGTCTCTCGGAATGGAGAATCCGTTCCACCGGTATCGTGATGGTCTCTCCCGAGCATGATGGGCCCAACTTCTCCATCTCGAACCATTTTATTGAAACGAAGCGCCATCATTTTTCGTCCAATAGCATCTTGATACAAGATACGAGCTTGAGTTCCTACCACGAGCTTATTTTTCATTGCATCGCTAATCCATTGATAATTATCGTTGTCTTGATAGGTCAGAGTTGGACGCACTGATTTTATACATTCTGCTGCAGCATCATCAGTCTTTTGCAAATCTTCCTTTTTCCCGCTCAGACAAACCCATCGAAAAGGCCCATAGCCATAGTCAAAAAGTTCTGGTCCTAAAATGTCTTCAACATAGCTGGGCCAAATAAATCCATTGCGATCATCTACCCCATTTTGAGCAATTTCTGTTATTCCCGAATCAAAGACTGCTTTTAAGAACGCATTTCCATAGTCAAAAAAGTACGTTCCATTTTCTGTGAGAGCTTTTACCGCCTGATAGTGGCGATGAAGGGACGTATGTACTCGTTCCCGAAAGGTTGCCTTATCAGTCGCGAGCATTTGTGTGCGTTCCTCAAAGGTAAGCCCCTGTGGGCAATACCCCCCGTCATAGACTGCATGACAACTTGTCTGGTCTGAAAGGAGCTCAATGTGTTCTTTCTTTAAGACGGCATACTCTAAGAGATCAACAATGTTCCCATGGAAGGCGATCGAGGTGCTGTCTCCCTTCTGTCTTGCTTCGTTTGCTAGACGGAATGCTTGTTCTGGAGTGCTCGCTATTTGGGAGACCCACCCCTGTTCGTGTCGAGTCGTAATGCGGGATATGTCGACTTCAGCGATAATACCAATACCTCCGGCTATCTCAACTGCTTTTGGCTGAGCTCCACTCATCCCTCCAAGCCCAGAGCTCACAAAAAGTTTTCCCTGAAGATTTCCGTCTTGAGGAATGCCGAGTTTTAGCCTGCCTGCGATGAGTAGAGTGTTATAGGTTCCATGCACAATTCCTTGTGGCCCAATATACATCCAGCCTCCAGCCGTCATCTGTCCATAATTTGCTACTCCCAGTGCAGCTGCTCGGTGCCAGTTCTCTTGATTATCATACATCCCAATCATCAGTGCATTGGTGGTAATAATGCGCGGCGCCTGTGGGTGTGAAGCAAAGAGTCCAAGAGGATGTCCGGAATGAAGAACAAGGGTGTGTTCTTGAGTAAGAGCCTCTAAATATTTTTTAATGAGGCGATATTGCATCCAGTTTTGACAAACCTGCCCTGTTTCTCCGTAGGTCACGAGCTCATATGGATAAAGGGCAATATCGTGGTCAAGATTGTTGTCGATCATGACCTGAAATGCTTTTCCCTCTAAGCAGTTGCCTCGGTATTCATCAACCGGCTTTCCTTTTATCTGTTCATGCGGACAAAAGCGATACCCATAGATTCTTCCACGGGTAAGCAGCTCGTTGAGAAACTCTGGTGCAAGCTGTTCATGATGTTGCGGTGGGATGTATCGAAGGGCATTACGTAGAGCAAGCTTCGTATCCGCTTTGTTAAGCGTAAACTCCCGAGTCGGAGCTCTTCGTATTCCGTCCTTAAAAGCCGGGGGCTGTGGAAGGTGATCATCGAGTTGTATCTTCATAGTTTCTTCAAAGCGTGTTCATGGTGCCGTAGAGAAGCTCTCCTTCCTTTACGGTAGCCACACAGTTATTGGATTGAAATTGATAGAGCCAGTGATTCACTGAGGGGGTGTCAAGGAGTGCAAAGTCAGCGTTCTTGCCAAGCTCCAATGAGCCGACGGTATTCTCTATTCCAAGCGCTTGTGCTGCATAGAGTGTTGCTCCTTTGAGTGCCTCGGAAGGGCTCATTCGATTCAGGTTACATGCAAGCATGAGCGCCAGGGGCAGGTGGTAGCTTGGAGCAGAGCCAGGGTTAAAGTCTGTAGCGACTGCGATAGGGATGTGTGCTTCAATTAATCGTCGCGCATTGAGTGGTGTCTGTTGCGTATATAAGGAAGCAATTGGCAGCGTTACGCCAACAACACCAGTGGAGGCCATTTGTGATATTCCGTGATCAGAGATTTGTTCAAGATGATCAGCTGAGATAGCGCCGAGCTCTGCGGCAAGAGCTGCACCACCCCCGTCGCTTAGCTGATCGGCATGGAGTTTGGGTCGTAGGCCGTGTTGCTTTCCTACTTCCAAGATGTTCCGCGCTTCATCGATTTGAAATGCAGAATCTTCCACGAATATATCGCAAAAAGTTGCAAGATGTTGCTCCGCAATCGCGGGAATCATCTCGTTGATTAAGAGATCGATATACCGTTTCCGATTATCTCTATATTCTTTGGGAATGGTGTGTGCGCCGAGGAATGTAGTGAGGAGCGTAGGTTTTTCGGAGTTTTGTAAGGCTTGATATACAGAGAGCAGTTTCATTTCATCTTTTAGGCTAAGCCCATAACCGCTTTTACATTCAACCGTCGTGACGCCAAGAGCTATCATTTTATGCAACGTCTCTCTTGCTCGTTCAGTCAGTTCCTCTTCGGAAGCAGCTCTTGTGCTCTCAACGGTTGAGAGGATGCCTCCCCCCGCTTTTGCAATCTCTAGGTAGCTTTTCCCGAGCGCTCGCATCTCAAACTCCGCTGAACGTTCTCCCCCGAATGCTAAGTGGGTATGGCAGTCGATGAGGCCGGGGATAACTACGTGGTCTTTTGCATCGAATGATATCTCTGTCTCGAGCTCGCTTGGAGCATCGGATTCTTTCCCAACCCAGGTGATTACTCCTTCCGTATTCCAAGCAAGAGCAGCATTTTCGATGGGAAAGATATCGCTTTGACCGCCACTGCTCGAGCATTGATAGAGGGTGCGGATATTTTTCAGAACTGGCATTATACAAGCTCTCCAATCTCAGCTTCTACTGCCCGTATAATTTCATCTGAGGAAAGAAAGGAGAACACTTTTTTGAAATCTTCTTGAAAGGTCTCATCCTGGTTTCGATGAGGGATAGCAGAGCGCACAACGTGATATGCGGCGTGTACACCCTTGCCAGGAGTAAGGGGCTTTCGAAAATCGAGTGCTTGCGCAGCGCAGAGAAGTTCAATTCCAAGAACATGTCGCACATTATTAAAAATCTGTAAGAGTTTGGTTGCACTGATACTACCCATACTCACATGGTCTTCTTGGCCGCAAGAAGTTGGGATTGAATCAACTGAGGCAGGATGTGCGAGAACTTTGTTTTCAGATACGAGAGAGGCTTGAGTATATTGCGGAATCATGAATCCACTATGCAGCCCGCCGTCCTCGAGAAGAAGTGACGGGAGCTCATCATACCCAGAAAGAAGGAGGTAAGTACGACGCTCAGAAATACTTGCTAATTCTGCTAGGGCGATAGCGGCATAATCCATTGCGAGAGCAATCGGTTGTCCGTGAAAATTTCCGGCGCTGATAATATCCCCATCTTCAAAGACAAGTGGATTATCGGTTACAGAGTTTATCTCTGTTTCAATTACTTCAGAGGCGTGTTTCAGTGCTCCGCGCGATGCTCCATGTACCACAGCCATACATCTCAGCGAGTATGGGTCTTGCACCTTATCACAGTCCTTATGTGACTCCAGGATATCGCTTTCCTGAAGGAGTTTCATGATATTTGCTGCAGAATGAGCCTGTCCTGGATGAGGGCGAAGCTCTTGAATTTTTGCAAGAAAGGGATTTTTACTCCCACGTGCGGCTTCAAGGGACATTGTTCCAATGATGTCACACATCTTCAGAAGGCTAGATACTTGTGAGAGGACATGCGAACCGTATGCTGTCATGAACTGAGTACCATTCAGGAGAGCGAGCCCTTCTTTCGCTTGGAGGGTGATGGGGGAGAGCTTATGTTTTTGAAGAATCTTGGAAGCTTCAATAGTCTGATTTCCATCGCTTGTCCAAAAGAGTCCTTCACCAATGAGAGGTAGTGCCATGTGAGCAAGTGGAGCAAGATCGCCAGATGCACCAACACTTCCCTTCTCGGGAATAGCTGGAATGAGATCTTTTTCTAGGAGGGTACAGAGTCGCTCAAGGGTTGTTTGAGAGATGCCAGAGTGTCCAAGACCAAGAGCATGAATTTTTAGTTGGAGCATAAGTCGAGAGATTTCTTTGGGAATAAGCGGCCCAACTCCAACGCTGTGGCTGAGTATAAGATTCTTCTGGAGTTTAAGAAGGCTATCGAGCTCAATACGTTTTGTAGCGAGTATGCCAAAGCCTGTATTGATCCCGTAATAACTCTTTTTGTCGGAGAGAGCGCTTTCAACGACATCCCGAAATGGCGCAAGCAAGGCAAACTGCTCTTTGATAGAAGAAATTCGGCCATCTAAATCGTGATGAAGAGAAGAGAGCTTGATGTGCGAATCGTTTATCATAGCAAGTATATGTGTGTGATGATATGGCGCCTATGGATAATATCCTTGTACACTAAAGGGAGGGGACTACTAATAGTGTACACCGAGATATGACGAATCGACTAACCTTATTTTTAGAGGAACATCGTGAGCGGTATGTGGTTTCTCGTATTGGTGAAGTAAAGGTTGGTGAAGTCTTGCCTCTACTTTCCCAAAGTAAAGAGGGACAGCTTTCTGCTGCTCTTCAGGAGGCGAAGAACAGAGGTGCTCAATTTGCAATCCTTGGTATCCCTGAGGATATTGGACCCAGAGCAAATTGTGGCCGGGGTGGCGCGCATCAGGGATGGGACGCCTTTTTACAAACGTTTTTAAATATTCAAGCCAACACGTTGTTTCCGTCAGCCTCTGCAGTCCTCGTAGGAGAAGTGGAGCTTCAAGATCTTCAAGAGCAGTCAAAGGATGGTGATATAGATCATCTGCGACATTTGTGTAGTGAGATTGATGACCGAGTCTATCCAATTATTAGAGAAATAGTTTCTGCGGGCCTGACGCCAGTTGTTGTTGGTGGTGGGCATAATAACGCTTATCCGATCATGAAGGGGTTTGTAGAGGGAAAGCAGCTCTCTGCCATTGGGTGTTGTAATTGTGATGCGCATGCTGATTTTAGAAATCGGAATGGCCGCCACAGTGGGAATGCTTTTCGTATTGCGTACGAAGAAGAGCTTCTTAAAGCATATGCCATTGTAGGTCTTCATGAGAACTATAATTCACAAGAGACACTTGGAGCATTCGCTGACGCGAATTTTCGATATATCTCTTTTGAGACAACGCATGTAAGACGAGAGTATCTTTTTGAGGATGCATTAAAGGAGGTAGCAGATTATCTTCTGAAGACAGGCCTTCCGATCGGTATTGAGTGCGATCTTGATGCGATTGCTACTATGTCTGTTAGTGCTCAAACTCCATACGGACTGACATTAGAAGAAATGGCATTCTATGTGCACCGAATGACGAGTGACCTTCCGGTAGCATATTTGCATTTGGCGGAAGGTGCGCCCTGTTGGCAGCCTGTTACTGGTGAACGATACATTGGTCGCGCACTTACATTGCTCGTGTCTACCTTCCTGAAAGCAGCTCGGTCTTGAGAGGGGAGAGGAGTTGTTCTGCTTCTGTCCTTGCTCCCTGTGGGTTCTAGCAATGAATCTTGGTATTATTGGTACAGAATAGATCCTTGTGAAAAAAATTAATGCACTACCAGAGAGAGCGCGTTAAGCTCTATGACCAACATACGCATTAGTCAAACAAGTGCGAGCAAGGCGCTAGCAGAGTAATTTTAGGAGAAAAGAGGGTAATGAATATTTGTAAGCGTTACGTTGCATCCCGAAGTGTTTTTTTGTTAGCCGCTTTTGGCTTTATACTCATAGCTCATGGTACTGTCGTAGCGAATGATAAGACGACAGCTTTTCAGTCGCTTCAGCAGTATTTAGAAGTCATGATAAGCGAGTATCCTCCTACAGATGAGAGTGGTGATATAAAGAAAAAGAGTCCTTTTGGTGTTCAGGGAAAAACGAGCAAGTTTTGGAATCTCCGGCCAAAAGACCCTGAGACTCATGATCTGAAATCGATTCAATTTTTCTCCCTCTTTCAACCTACGCAGTATTCTGTCGTCTCGGAAGAGGAGGCAGGGCAATTTATCCGCATAGATCTTGATATGCTGATTGGCAGCCCTCTACAAAGGCGTCTCTCAGGTAAAGATTCTCCTGTAAGACGAATCCAATATCAGCTTGTAGATACCGGAGATGGTAATTGGAAGCTTGTTAGCTTTTTAGACCTTACGGCTCGTGATCTGGCGAAGCAGCGTAAGGAAGAGATTGAAGAAAAGAAGAGCTTTGCACAGGTTGAAGAGGGGCTTTCTGCCAAGGATCATCTGACGAGTTATCTGAATAAGATGATATCAATGCATCCTCCAATGAATAAGAATAATAGCGGACAACAGTTTATGGCAAATACGTTTTCTCAAGCAGAGACTGGATCAATGGTTATTGACCAGTACTGGAGTATAAGGGATCGGATGGCCAAGCGTGCCAGTGCTCAGAGCATGTCGCCATTTTCTATGTTGCGTCCAGGCGCCTTTTCAATCACTGACTTTAACGAGCAGGATAAGAGTGCTCGAGCAACTGTTTCTCTTGAGGCAGTTGAGGGGCTGATGAAGTCTATGGCAAAGCGAAAGCTCTTCTATGAGCTAGAGAAGCTTCCTGAGGGGTGGAAGATCGTTGGATTTGAGTGGCGCTAAAGAGCGCTGTCCCATGTGCCTCCAAAAATGAGGAAAGGAGGCGGGTGCCTCAAGCCGAGAGGATTTTATCAACATCTCTTCCCGCAACTCTTTAGAATCCAATCGCTCTGGAGTATAATAGCACGTTAGCAGTTTGGAAGAGATGAGACGCTCTAGCAGAAGAAACAAGTTATATGCAGTCATTTTCTTTGAAAGAAAAAACGGTACTTGCTGGAAGGTACCGAATTGAAAAAGCCCTCGGGTCTGGCTGGGAAGGTGAGGTATACCTTATCTCTGAACTTGGTACGGGCATAGAACGTGCGGTCAAACTTTTTTATCCGAATCGGAATAAGAGACGCTCTGCTTCTCGGCGTTATGCGCGAATGCTTCACAAGTTACGGGGACTGCCATCGCTTATTCAGTATCATGGGCATGAAGAGATTGAGATTGGGGGAGAAGAAGTTGTAGCACTGATCTCTGAGTACATTGAAGGAGAGATCTTAAGTGCCTTTATCAAGCGTCAATCGGGAAAAAGGATGACAGAGCTGCAAGCAGCGTTACTGCTCTATGAACTTTCGTGTGGAGTTGAAGGGATTCACTTAGCGGGTGAGTACCACGGAGATCTCCATCCGCAGAATGTCATAGTGTGTCGGTATGGGCTTGGCTTTGATGTGAAGTTTGTTGATTTCTACAACCATGGA
>RFPC01000037.1 GCA_009926305.1 bacterium | reverse complement strand
TCAGCAATTGCCCGATTAGCTCTTCATGGGGGTATAGCCTTCAGGATGAGGTGAGTCAGTGAGTCGTTTGACGAGAGAGGAAAGAGTTCCATATTATTCGTTGAGTAGGTCCAATCCAGTTGAAGAGCTCAGATTGAGGAGAGCATGTCCTTGAATTGCTACTCACACAGTATAAAGTATTAAGCGATGGAGAGGGTTGAAAATCATACGCGCGCGGGGATAGGAAGAGCAGTGCTACACGGTGCTGTGAATACCCCAGCCATCTCTTTTATCTTTTTTGTGCTCCTCATTGTATACCTGTATCACTTTATCGAAAGTTTGCCCTATTGGTTTCATCCTGGCTGGACAACTGATGATGCGTTGCAGCAATGGTTCCCCTTTCATGAATTATTGAATCCTGGAGTGTTTCAGGGAGACTTTATCTATGAAACGATGAGGGGCTATCTTGCTCCTGCACATTATGGGTTTTGTGCTCTGGTGACGTGGCTCACAGGAGATGTCTTGATGGCGGCTCATTGGGTGATGCTCATTCAAGTATTGTTAGCAGCCACATTTCTCTTTGCGGTCGTAAGGCGATGTGCTAGCACTCCTGCAGCACTGTTTAGTGTTATCTGGTTCCTACATTGCCGTTATCTCATTCAAAGAATGACTGGCGGATTACCGCGTGGATGGGCAGCAGTGCTCATACCGGCAATCTGCTATTTTGCTCTCAGGAAAAATCATACCGCGATACTGATCATCCTTTTCCTTGGATGTCTCAGTAATCCTCCAACAGCCTTTGTCTGTGGTGTCGCATACGGTTTGTGGCTTTTTGTTTCATTGTTTGTCGGTGGGCAGAGAGAGATGTCGAAGCCGTTTTGGCGTCTTGTGGTGTTAGTACCGGTATATGCTGCAGTAACATTTTTTGTTGTTCAGCGTCCTGAAGATGTCGGTCAGATGGTAAGCCTTGCAGAGGCAGTTGATATGCCGCAGTTTCAGGTCCCGGATGGTCGATTTGCATTCCTCCCTTTTCCGACGATTCCAGCTGAGATTCTGACCTTTGGTTTTTTACCATTTTTGGGGCGCTTGTATAATCCAGGGCCGTTCGTTGAGTACTATATGCCAGCTCTGGTGCTGTTGTTGTTCGTTGGAATGATAGCGTGTGAAGTCGCTCGTAAGCGATCATCTCTTCCCGGTATTTTTTATGCTTTTCTTGTTTCTATTCTGATTGTCTACCTTCTATCGCGACCACTTGCATTTTGGTTGTATGTGCCAAATCGGCATCTCCAGTTTCCACTTGGTTTATTTTGGATAATGACCTTTCCTATTTTGGTCTGGAGAGTGTTTGACTCTCGGCAACGAGAAGCAACCGATGAGATTCATTCGCCAACAAATTCCTGGAGGGGAGCCTTGGGCTTATTTGTTTTAGCTGGATTCATCATTCTCGGCTCTGGTAGTGGATTGCAGGGGTCTGCAAATTTTAATTACTCATATACCAAGCACGGCAAACTTTTTTTGTGGGCAAAAGAATATACGTCGAGAGATTCGCTATTTGCAGGTGAGCCACGGCTAATCGATGGGATGATGCTTTTGGGAGAACGAAGGGCGTATGCAACGAATGAGACCTATCATCCGTTTTACTCTCGGTATCGCCAAGAAATAGAGCGACGCTTGGAAGTCTCTTTCAGAGCACACTATGCTCAGAGTTTGCAGGAGGTATATGACCTTCTGTATCCTGAAGGCATTGATTATTTTGTGTTTCGACGGAAGCGGTTTTACCCAGAAGAGCTCAAGAAAGAGAGCTTTCACCCTCCTTTAGGAGCACTTGTTCGTTCGTTAACAGCGCTAGAGCCAGAGCGTTATGCCTACAAACAGCTTCCCTCTAAGGTAGCTACGGGGAGTTTTCCTCCACTAGTATTCCGGGATGATTTTTCAGCCATCGTTGATATTCATGCTCTGGGTGTATGGTTGCAAGGTGATACAGGAGACGTATCGTGAATTTTGGTACAAGCATTCAAGCAAAACGCGAGAAGTACAAACGATTTCTTTCCTTGATATTTTTTGGTGTGATAGCCGTTTTCATCGGGCTTACCCTTGGATATCCAACCTATTTGACACCACACGAAGATCATCATGCCTTCTCCTCTATCGCTCGCGATGGATGGATTGAGGATGGAGCTACCATACGTTTGCCTCGGCTTTCTCAGAGAGGGAATCGGATAGATTTAAGTCTGAAGAGTTGGCGTCCAGAGGGGCAGCCCCCTGCTCTGCTATCATTTGAGCTCTGTGGGGAAGAGATAAAAAGACTCGAAGTGTTGCAGGATACCACGGTTCGCCTCTTTTTGACGGGTGGGTGCGAACCGAGAACAGTTGTGATTCGGGTTTTCAATCCCTTCACCCCTGGCGGTGCCGATCAGAGGAAATTAGGAGTTCAATTAAGCGGACTTTCTCTCGGCTCAAAGCTGGGTTTTCCAGTTGTTGCTCCACAAGTTGTTTTGTTAATTACGGCCTTTGTGTTGTTCCTCGTCTTGTTGGCACTTGAAATCGCACCAATTTCATACCGTGTGCCTGTTGGATTGATTCTTCTGACATGTAGTGGATGGCTTTTGAGTACACTTCAACTGGCACCGTTCAGTAGGCTCTTTCCACTATGGGGAGTCTTGTGTGTGATGCTTTTTGGCGCATCTTTGGCTCAAACGGTGCTTGACGAAGGCAACTCAGTTTCAGCAGTCGACAAGCAGCGAAGGTGGGGCAGGGCGTGCCTTGTTTCTTTGATTGTTGCTTTGGGCAGCTACTTTCGATTTTCTGGCATCTCTTTCGGTCTTCCACTGAATTATCATCCTGATGAGGTGGCGAAGCTCAATGCTGTTATGCGTATGTATAATAGCGGAACGCCCGACCCCAATTATTTTCTTCATCCAACGCTTCTTCTCTATTGCACGTATGGTTTGAATCTTGCTGGTCATGCATTTGGATTTTTCTCTGGCGCCTTTCAAGAGAGCCTTATTCTATCAGGGAGACTCGTAAGTGCTCTAGCGGGCATCTTTTCAATCGTGCTCACGTATCTCATCGGAAAAAAGCTCTTTTCAACCAGAGCGGGGCTGCTCGCTGCTTCTTTACTTGCCGTTTTTCCACTGCATGTTACATGCAGTCGGTATCTCAAAGAGGACTCATTGCTCACATTTTTTGTTCTACTTTCTACGCTATTTGCCGTCTATGCATTGAGAAGTAAGAAAAGTTTTTGGTTAGTACTTGCAGGTATCGCAGCAGGTTGCTCTGCCTCCGTAAAATACTCTGGCTTGATGTCAGCTGTAATTCCAGTGCTGGGCGCTTTGGCTATAGAGGGTCGATGGATTCCCCGGGATCGAAAAGTATGGTTTGCCCTTGTGCTTGCCCTCGTTGCTGTTCCTCTTGCATTTCTTGTGTGCTCTCCGTATGTCTTGCTGAACTCGACAAAATTTGTGGAAGACTTTCTCTTCGAGCAGCAACATATGCAAAATGGGCACCTCTTTGCGATCACTCCTTGGTCTCAATACTGGATGTATCATGTTGAAAGGAGCCTCTATAAAGGGGTAACCGCGCCACCATTCTTCCTTGGGCTTATTGCGTTTGGATTTTTCTTGCGCAAAAGGAACATGCCCGCATTGCTTGTTATTGCTGTGCTGCTCGCATTTTATTTTCCAGCAGAGTATGTAAAGGCAAAACCTGCTCCTCAACCAGAGCGATATATTCTTCCGTGCCTTCCATATTTTGCGCTCTTAATAGGAGCCTTTTCTGATCAGATGTTTGCGAAAAAGAAGAGCTTTCTGTTAGTGAGTGGACTGTCTCTCTTTGTGCCTCTTTTTACAACACGTATTCTGCATCAAGAGCTTGTTCCAGATACTCGTTTGCAGATGGCGCGCTGGATTGAGAGAGAGATTCCGCATGGGAGTCGGATTTATATCGATCATAAGCAATATTCCCCTGAGCTATCTCAAGAACACTTCCAAGTTACCTATGCACCGAGTGACCGGATTGGACAGGAGTTGGAGCTAGAGAGGTTGGCCGCTGCGAATTTCGATTATTTACTTCTCTCTAGCCTCTGGTTTGATAGATACTTTTCTCAGCCCCGCACTGATGAATTCGTCCGACGGAGAATCGAACGGGTTCTTCGGGATGGAGAGCTCGTGCATAGTGTGAAGTCGAGTGGAGGCACGTACGGGTTTCATAATCCTGACATATTGCTGTTTCGTCTTCCAAAGATCCCTTCTTAACGGCAACACTCAGCTGAGCACTTCATGGGCACTCTTGCCCTACGATATTTAGCGTAAAATGGTTTCTATTCGCCCTTTGAGGCTAGAAAAGCGCTTTTTACTTTGTGCTCTTCTACTGGCAAGGGAAAGCGACTTTCGCGAACCTACCACGATTAGCAGCTTCTTTGCTCTAGTTACAGCTGTGTATATGAGCTGGCGCTCTAAAAGCGTGTAGTGCGATTCATTGAGAGCGAGAACGACACACGGGATTTCGCTTCCCTGAGACCGATGAACAGTAAGGGCATAAGCCAGGGTGAGTTGCTGAATGTCATTCTCAGAGTAATTGATGAGTCTCCCATCCCAAAGTTCTACCGTGAGCTCTTTGCCCGAATCATCTATCTCTACAATAGTTCCGGTATCTCCATTGAAGACACCAAACTCATCGATCTGATAGTTATTCTTTCGCTGGCATACTCTGTCACCCTCATAGAATGAGATATCGGAATTTGTCAGGGTAAATGCTCGATCGTGTTGCCCAAGTACAGCTCGTTGCAGTCGTTCATTGAGTTGAATAGTTCCAAGTGGCCCCCGATTTGAGGGAGTTAATACAGTAATATCACCGGGTGCAATGCCGAATTTCTTCGGGATTTGTTCTATGAAGAGTCGCTCAATGGTACTAGCAGCTTCTTCTGAATCAGTGCGTTCAAGGAAGTATGCATCTGATTTCGTTACTCCATCTGGTTCTGGAATTTGTGGATCTAGACCAGCATTAATCTGATATGCGATGTCATTGATTCTCGATGTTTCTTCCCGACGATAGAGTTGGGATAAGGTAATGGTTGGAATCTCGGTAATAGACAGGAGCTCACCAAACACTCTTCCAGGTCCTACAGACGGGAGCTGGTCTTTATCTCCCACAAGGATGATTGTCGCGTTATGTGGTATGGCAGAAAACAGTGATTGAGCTAAGAGAAGGTCTATCATCGACGACTCATCGACGATAATTGCATCTACTTGCTTTTCATCTTGTTCAATCGGAAAAGACTCGTTGTGAATAAACCGCCGAGTAAATGGGTCAAAACGAAGAAGCCGGTGAATTGTCTTCGCAGGGAGATTGCAAACCTGAGACATGCGCTGCGCTGCTCTTCCAGTAGGAGCCGTGAGTGCAATATTGCAGCCCGCCTCTGCTAACGCTTCCACAATAGCACGGGTGACAGTTGTTTTCCCGCAGCCTGGTCCCCCAGTAAGGAGGAGCAAACGGTAGGAAAGAGCAGCATGCACTGCCTTTCTTTGCTCATTGCTAAATGTAATAGCAAGGTCGCCCTCAACTCTTCGTATGGCTTTTTCCATCTCTAGCTCATCAAGGAGCATTTTTTTGCGAGGCGTCAGTCTTTCTACTGCAAAGGTAGCAATATACTCTTCTGCATGAGCGAGTGATGTAAGATAGACGTGTTCATCTCTCGTAGAAACAAGCTTCTCTTCGAGGAGTTCGCGCAGTCTCTGTTCGTGATCAACGAGGGAGGGATGAGTCTCGAGGAGCGATTCGCAGGAGGAAAACAGGGCTTCACGAGGGAGAAAACAATGCCCATCATCGCGTGCTCTTTCGAGGCTATAAAGAAGTCCAGCTCTATGTCGTTCTGGAGACTCTAGTTCAATGCCAAGTCGAAGTGCTACGGAGTCGGCAGTTCTAAAACCAACGCCAACAACATCGCGCGCAAGCAGGTAGGGATTCTGTTTTAAGCGCTCAATGGAGCGATTCCCATACCGTTTATAGATGCGATTTGCGAGACCCGGTTGGATATGATGCTCTGTCAGGAATCTCGTGATTTCATGCAGTGATTTATTTTCTTCAAGATATGTCGCAATCGCGTGTGCTTTACTTGAACCAATTCCCGACACCTCTTGAATCCTTTCAGGAGTCCTCTCGAGAATATTTAATGTCTCTCCGCCGAAGTGTTCTGCAACTCTACGAGCAAGGGTCGGACCAATGCCAGGAATTACCCCACTCGCGAGATACTTCGTTATGCCATCTGTGGAACTTGGTGGTACTATGGAAATATTTCTCGCCTTAAACTGCGCACCAAAGCGCGGATGGGTTACAAATTCCCCAGTAATGATCACCTCAAGACCAGCAGCGATGTCAGCACCATTTCCAACAACGACAGTAGAAGATAGCGTGTCTTTTGCTTTGAGTTCAAAAATGACGAAATCACTCTCTGCTTTTTTGAATCGAACCCGTTCGACCTCTCCTCGTATTACTTCGAGCTGTGAGTTTACTTTCAGGGTTGAGTGTTGAGCTGCTTCGCGGCGAGGAGCGTTTGTACCCCCATTTTTCTGAAATCCGCCTCCTTTTTGAAGCTCAGAGGCTGAGATAACGCCACGAGGCATTACAGAATTCGCTGACGTTGGGCGCTGCGCAGAGGGGGTGCCCAGGTCAGACCCAGTAATTTCCTCTTCTTTCGATTCTCTGGTTTTATCCATTAGAAACTTTCACTATATTGAGAAGCGAGTATGATTCTACCAGCGATCCACGCTTTGAACAGGAGAATCTGCCATTGGGGATATTTATTTCCCGCTACAGTTATAGATTAGGATACGACTTATGATCAATCTCAAACACCTGCGTGAAGCACCTGAACTCTACATTGATGCGGCTCGGAGGAAACGTATGCAAGTCGACATCGAGTCATTTTTGAGGCTCGATCAGGAATATCGAGGGCTCAAGAACAAAGTTGAAGAGCTACGCGCAGAGCAAAATAAGTGCAACAAAGAATTGCGAGGGCTGTCTGGCGAGGCGAAAGACGAGATGCTTTCTCGGATGAAAGTGATTTCGGGAGATGTAAAAGAGGAAGGAGCAAGACTTAAAGAGCTACAGGATGAGTGGGAAAAAATCCAGTTGTTAATACCATCTCTTCCTGATGAGCAGGTTCCCGACGGCAAAGATGAAGATGACAATGTTCCGTTGAGGCACTGGGGTGAGGTTCCGCAGTTTACCTTTCCATTAAAGGATCATGTCGAGCTTGGAAAGAATCTCGATATTATCGATATTGAACGAGGGGTGAAAGTAGCGGGTGCGCGTAATTATTTTTTGAAAGGCGATGGCGCTCGGCTTCAACAAGCGATACTTCGCCTTGCGATGGATCTCTTATATGAGGCAGGTTTTACATTATTTGATCCACCGTTAGTCGTTCTCTATGAGGCGATGCAGGGGACTGGCTACTTTCCTGGAGGGGAAGAGCAGGCGTTTCATCTCGATGTGCGCGATGATTCCCATTATCTCATCGGGACCTCCGAGGTGCCAGTAGCTTCGTACCACATGGATGAGATTCTCTCCGAGAGTGAGTTGCCCAAGCTCTATGCTGGAATCTCGCCGTGTTTCCGTCGTGAAGCAGGGAGTTACGGGAAGGACACCCACGGCGTATACCGAGTCCACCAGTTCTCTAAGGTTGAGCAAGTGGTCATCTGTAAAGCTGACAAGGATGAGAGCCTTAGGCATCATGAGGCAATCTTGCATAACGCAGAGTTAATGCTTCAAAAACTTGAACTGCCTTACCGAGTTTCAACGGTGTGTGCGGGAGATATGGGACAGGGACAGGTACTTAAGCACGATATAGAGACTTGGATGCCATCTCGACAGAAGTATGGAGAGACGCATAGTTGCTCTACATTCTATGAGTTTCAAGCTCGGCGGCTTAAGCTTCGATATCGAGATGGAGACGGGAACATCAACTATTGTTACACCCTGAATAATACTTGTATAGCGACGCCGAGAGTCCTCATTCCACTGCTTGAGATGCATCAGCAAGAAGATGGCACGGTGCTTATACCAGAGGCGCTCCGAAGCTATATGGGAGGACAAGAACGCATTATTCCTCCATCCAGCTGAGTGTGGTTCTATAAGCTATCAGGCTGAAGATTTGTCTGCTTCATCTGGGGGGACGTTAGGGTTTTGGTGTCGGCGTAGCGAGCCTGTTCATTAGAGCCACTTTATTAGAGCCCCTTTATTAGAGCCCCTTTATTAGAGCCACTGATAACCAATACCCCGAACAGCGAGTATCCGACTGGATATTATGCCGTCTCCAATCTGTCGGAGTTTCAAAATCACATTATCAACACCTCGGGCGGGGGTTTTTTCCTGATTATTCCAAAGCGAGGATAAAACCTCCTGCCGTGAAATTATGCGAGGAGAGGAGTCAATTAGATGATAGAGCAGAGAGAACTCTCTTTCTGTTAGTCGAATTACTTCGCCATCTTTGGGAGTGAGTTCATAAGTATTGGGGTTGAGATGAACTCCATCAACCTCTAGAGGTAAGAGTTGTTTTTGTGCGCCAATAATTCTCTCTATTCGAAGCAGGAGCTCCTTAAAATGAAATGGTTTTGGAATGTAGTCAGCAGCGCCGAGTTCATAGCCTTCAAGTCTATATTCTGGTGAAGACATGGCTGTCAGGAACACGAAAGGGAAGGCATATTGAGAGTCAATGATACGAGCCAGTTCAAACCCATCACCATCTGGGAGCCCAATATCAATGAGTGCTAGTACAAACTGGTTCGTCGAGAGGAGGTTGCAAGCCTCCGACAGTGTTTCAGCTGAGCGCGTTTCATATCCGGCGGTTCGGAGGCGTTGATTCATAATCTTGAGGAGTGCTTTGTCGTCTTCGACAATCAGAATGGACCTCATGCTCCTCCCAGTGATACAAGTGGGAGTTCAAGCTGCACTAAAAACCCAGCTTCGGTATGGGGAAATACGAGTGAACCATTCATTTTCTCGGCGAGTTGTTTGGAGAGGTAGAGTCCGATGCCTGAGCCACTTCCTCTGTAGAGTCGTTGAAATTTATGTCCCAAGAGCGAGTGTTGTCTCTGGTCTGCAAGACCTGCTCCGTTATCCCGAATCGCAATAATCACAGAAGGATGAGAGGTTCCCTTTATCTCATGTGAGATTTCAACTTTTGTTGCTTTCCCATGGGTTAGAGAGTTTTTGAAAATGTTTCGAAGAATAGTAACCACACCTTGCATGTCTCCAAAGAGCGAGATGTCTTCAGGAGTCTCGATAGAAAGCTGATCGAATTCATCGCGCAGAGGTCGGATTACTTCACTGAGGGAAAGTGTCTCGAGATGGAGGCGGCTATCAGGAGTAAGCGCCAGAGCAAGAGAGTTATCAAGTTGTAAGGAAAGTCTATCTACCTCTCGAATGAGATCTCGACTTGGTTCGGCGAGTTCTGATTTCTCAAGGCTTTCATGTAATGACTCTGCATAAAGACGAAGCGTTGATATTGGTGTTTTCAATTCATGCGTGAAGGTTAAAAAGAACTCTTTCAGTCGCTGTGTCTGTTTTTGATCGCGCACTATGAAATAAAGCAGTGCCGCTCCCCCCAAAACTAAGGAACATAAGAGAGTTCCACCCTCCCACATAAGCATTTTTTGGTTGCGGATCAGGTCATCAGCAATGACCCCCCCAGCTTGGGAAAGCCGTTCTATTTGTCGCTGGCTGAAGATATACCACCAGATAATGAGAGCCACCGTAAACAGGAGCCAAGCTCCCGCTAAGAATCGCAGAAGATAGCTAGAATAATGGCGTTTTTTAGACCGTTCACTTTCCATAGGGGGAATAATAGGGCTTCACGCCGCGAAGAGAAAGGTTACACCCCGCTATTACGACTTTAGGTTGGTTGTGCTACTATGCTGGGGGAATCCTCAGAAACGAGACGGCTTGCAGCTTAACATGCTGCTTTTACACGAATTTTTGCAGCGGTTCTCGGATGGTTCGTGCTCAGCGGGCATGGGCTCACCGAAGAGGAAGAGCAAGAGATGGGGATTTCGGAGAAGGCGTCGGTATGGGAGTGAGAATCGAGACGATTGAGGTAACCCCTCTTGGGCAAAACTGCCGTATCCTGGTGGATGATGAGCGTCAGTGTGCGGTTATTGTTGATCCCGGAGGAGACGCAAACGAGATTATCTCACGGCTTGAGTCGTTACAGCTGACTCTTGAGGCGATTTGGCTGACACATTCTCACCTGGATCATTGCGGAGGAGTAGCGGATCTCCTCGACTATAAATCGGTGCCTCTTTACGGGCATCGTATAGAGCACGAGTACCGCTCTCGGGTGGAGAGTATCGCTGAAATGTACCAATTGCCTCCAGGAGCAATGAGGAACTGTCCAGAGCCGGATCATTTTCTAGAAGGTGGGGAAAAACTCTCGTTTGGGGGAGTTGAATTTGAGGTAAGGTACACTCCGGGGCACTCTCCAGGACATCTGGTCTTTGTGTGTGAGGCACTCGGTGTGATTGTCGCTGGGGATACGCTTTTTGCGGGTTCAATTGGGAGAACAGACCTTCCAGGAGGAAATCACGAGCAGTTGTTAGAGAGTATTAGGCAGGAGATATATTCATTACCTGATGCCACAAGGGTGCTTCCAGGACATGGACCAGACACATCTGTGGGAAATGAGAAGAGAGCCAATCCATTTGTGAGGGGAGTATGACGACGCATTCAGCAAGGAATAAAATCGTATTAGGAGTCACTGGTTCCATCGCAGCCTATAAGGCTGCTGAACTTGCAAGACGGTATGTAACACGAGGGTTTGAAGTGAAGGCAATCTTCTCAGAGCAAGCGGAGAAATTTATAGCTCCCTTGACGTTTCAAACCATTACTGGGCATCCAGTGTTGAGTAGTTGGGAGCAAGAAGAGGCGTGCGGGATTGGTCATATCGAATACGCAGATTGGGCGGACCTGTTTGTCATCGCTCCCGCCACGGCAAACGTAATTGCGAAGTACGCAGCTGGGATTGCTGACAGTCCGTTACTCGCCAGTCTTTTGGCGAGCCGGACAAGGGTGTTAATGGCGCCCGCGATGAATGTAAATATGCTTAGTAATCCGGCAACACAAACCAACCTTCAAATTTTGAAAGAACGTGGGGTGCTATTCGTTGAGCCGGGAGAAGGTCGTTTGGCGTGTGGCTGGCGGGGCCGTGGACGGATGTCGGAACCATGGAATATCTTTCACCACACGTTGAAGGCATTCGGAGATGGATCGTATGTAGGGAAGCGAGTATTAGTTGTCACTGGGCCGACTCGCGAGCCGCTAGACCCAGTTCGATTTATCTCAAATCGTTCTTCTGGAAAGATGGGTGTTGCGATTGCGCGCGAAGCATTTCGGAGGGGAGCCCAGGTGGAAGTCATTTGTGGTCCCGTAAAAGCAAAATTGCCGACGGGAATTGAGACATCATTTGTGTCATCGGCTGAAGATATGAAGCGAGCTGTTGTTCAGAGAGCATTTCCAGAAGCTGGCGAAGCTCCAGATGTTATTATCATGGCAGCAGCAGTGTCGGACGTAAGACCAAAGCGCACATCTGAGATGAAGCTAAAGAAGGGGGAACTTCCATCTTCCCTTGGTCTTGAGCCCAATACTGATATTTTGGCGGAATTAGGCCGCATGCGTGAAAAAAATGGTTCCCAAGTAAAGTTAGTCGGGTTTGCGGTAGAAACTGGGGAAGTTGAAGATCTCGTAGCCTCTGTACAACAAAAGCTTTCCGATAAGAAAGTAGATATGATTGTAGGTAATCTTGCTGAAGAATCTCTTGAGCTTCAGACCAACCGAGTCTGGATTGTTGATAAGCATGGTCGAGAAACGGAAGTTGCTACCAGTTATAAGAATCGAGTTGCAGAGAAGATACTTCACCATGTCAGAAAACTCTAAGCGTACCCAAGAAGACGAACTTTCTCTGGAGGATTTCTATCAATACCTTTCGCGGTGGCAATCTGCTTTCCCGGGGGGAATTCCTGAAGAATATATTCAGGCTACAGAGGCTACAGAGGCTACAGGCGGGATGTCGCCAGAAGCTGGAAGTTCAGACCGTATTCATCTTTCCCTTGGCGGAACGGCGCCTCTACAGTGTGTATTTTTTTCGAGTGGTGCAGCCCTTTCTGAACAACACACAGCGCTTTTACAAGCTGCTATTCGTAAGGGGTTAAAGTGGTCAGTGGCGGAATGTCTCCTCGTTGATGAGCAATTGTCGTCTGACTATTCTCCGCTTGAGCGTGATGAGCGACTCTTAGAGGGGCTTCCACAAGCTATGATACTTGGGGAGCCATCTGTCGCCCTGAAAAATTTTCTTGCGAGAAAGAAGGGGTGTTTTTCAAGGATTATTCAGACGATAGACTTACGAACCGTAGTTGACGATCCAGGGACTAAGCGTCTTTTCTGGAATGATTTGCAGCAGCTTCTGACCTCGTCAACGGATAATTAGGGAATTGAGGATGAAGTGCTACAGCAGGTGGATTACCGTTTTCTTTTTTGGGCTTATTGCGATTGGCCAATATCTCGGTGGACAACTCCTTGGAACGGAAACAGATCGCTATGTCTGGGCTCTTGAAAGTAATGCAGCTGGAGCCAACACATCTCAGTCAGAGGGATATGTGGCAGTTATCGACATGGATATGATGATTTTACCTGGCACACAGAGTTATCTCGAGCATGCCATTTCTGAAGCAGAAAACGGTGGAGCAAAGCTGCTTGTCGTCAAGTTGAATACTCCTGGAGGCATTCTTCAGACAACTCAAAGAATGATTCAAGCCATGTTTCAATCGAAGGTGCCAATAGTGGTTTATATCTCCCCAACTGGGGGAACCGCTACCTCAGCTGGAGTATTCCTCACTATGGCCGCGCATGTAGCGGTTATGGCCCCAGGGACAAGTATCGGTTCAGCACATCCCGTCAGTGGGGACGGTAAGGATATTGAAGGAGACATGCGAAAGAAGGTCGAAGAAGCCACCACAGCCCTTGTAAAGTCGGTGACGGAGCAGCGTGGTCGCAATATCGAGTGGGTAGAAAAGGCTGTCAGAGAGAGCGTTTCACTGACTGACCGCGAAGCAGTTGAGCAAGGAGTTGTGGATTATGTAGCGGCTGACGTACGTGAACTGATAAAAAAAGCGGCGGGAAGGGAGGTCGTAATTGAAGAGAACACCTCTCGTCTTGAAGATTACTCTGACCTCCCAATTCGGGTAATCCCTATCGATTTTCGAGATGAAGTGCTGAATGTTCTATCGAATCCAAACGTTGCTGCGATTCTTTGGTTGATAGCAACAACAGGAATTTCAATTGAGCTTTATAATCCTGGATTGATTTTTCCAGGTGTCTTCGGTGTGATTTCTTTAGTCCTCGCATTAGCTGTTTCTCAGATTATTCCTCTTAGTCAAGGCGGATTAGTATTACTTGTTTTGGGAGGGCTTTTAATCACAGCTGAATTTTTCTTCGCATCAGGGATTCTTGCGGCGGGGGGTATTATCTCGATGATGCTCGGGTTGCTCTATCTCGTTGATGTTACCCAGGCACCTGGCTTGGTAGTATCAAAATCAGTGGTCTTTCCCATTGGAACAGTGCTGGGGACGTACTTATTCTTCGTTATAAGAGCTGCTGCTCGCTCTCGCAAACAAGAGCCCCTTACGGGTGCTGAGGGACTGATCGGACAGATTGGTGAGGTTCGAGAAACTGCCTCCGCTCATGGTAAAATTTTTGTTAATGGTGAGTTATGGAATGCAACTACTGAGTCCGGGATTATCCCAGCTGGAGAATCCGCTCGAATAGTGGGGGTGATGCCGGGAATGAAGTTAAAAATCAAAGCGCTTACCGACGAATAAAGGGTTGTGGGAAAGGCTGTCTTTCAGCATTGAAGCCCTTTGGGAGGAAGAAACGAGGTATCGAGCCTCAAAGGAGGCGGTGCTAGAAGTTGTTTGCAAAATCAGCACTTTAGTATCGATTTTTGTTTCAGATAGAGAAGATGTGTGAGACTTGCCGGATTGTGGTCTTTCATGGTGGGGTAGCATGTGATTCAGAGGGAATCAGTTCAGTATCAAGAAGAGAATCGCTTCTCTTGTGAGAGTGCCTCCTTGCCGAGCCTTCGCATCACTGGTCGGAGCTCTTTGCAAATGCCCACTCTGAGCGATGTCGGCACGTTGAGTAAAGAAGAGCGAGAGAGCTTTCTGGATGCGCCAAAAAATGCCCTATTTCTGACTCTTGGGCGCCATGAACTTTTATCAAGAAAACAAGAGAGAGAGCTCGCTCAACAGATAGTGACGAACCAGGCTGTTTGCCTCGAACACGCATTACAGCTCCCTTCTATGCTCATGTCCTTTGCGCATCCCCCGTTGAGAATCTTGAATGGAGCGCAGCAGCTCGAAGCAAAGAAGGAGGTGTTGCTCGACCTCTATCGCAAAAATATGGTGTCCAAAAAGGAGCATCAAGAGGGAAGGATAAGTGAGGCTGATTATCATTCTCGTCTGAAGAATAATTCAGAATGGTTGCGTTCTGTCCTTTCCGATATTGGAGAGAAGTCCAAGCAGAATCCGTATCGGAACAGCTCTATTGATACGAAGGGGTTAGAACTTGAAAAGATTGCCATTGCAGAAAAAATCTTTGTTCAAGCCGTGGAGAATGTCTTCTTGCCAGTTTCTGAAATGCTTCGCGATGTCCCACTGTCTCGTGAGGAGCTGATAGAGATAAGAAGCAGGATTCAGGAATCTGGTCTGAGAGGAGTAAGTCGGAGTGATAGGTCAGCGCTGGAATCAAGGCTTTCTCCTCGACAACTTGATGTGCTGCTTAGTCCAACGGAATTTGAAGGAGTGAGTACTAAAAGCAGTTGTTCCCGGTTTTCGGATGCCATCAAAACTGGAGAGTGCTTTTCGCAGCGATTTGGAATGACGTTAGAGACTTTATTGAGTCATCTTCGAGGGCAAAATCCTGAGGACAATATCGCTGAGAGTGTTTCGAATTGCCCTAAACCGACTGATCCTTCTGATGCCGAGGCGCTTTGCCGTATAAGGCATGCCATTAAAGAGATAGAGTGTCGAGAGGCTATGCCGTTCTCATTGTTTTTGAGGGTAGGAAAGCAGTTTTTTGAATCCCAAAAACTTTGGACTGATGGTGCTGACGTGCTTGCTTCCAAGAACTATCGACTCGTGCTCAGAGAGGCAAAGAATTTTCTGAGGGCCCCTTTCTTGTTAGAAGACCTGATTATGATTGGGAATCAGGGGCTAGTGAGCGCAACTCATCGCTTTAATCCTTCCGCGAATAAGCGCTTTTCCACCTTTGCAACATGGTGGATACGTCAAGCCCTTACTCGTTCTGTTCATAAAGAAGCCTCTCTTATTCATGTGCCTGAGGCCGTCCGTCGAGATGCAAAAAAAATTAAAAAAGAAAAAGTTCTGCTTGGCGATAGCCAGGATTGGAGAGTGGATAATGCGCTCCTGATTAAGAAGCTTAAGTTTTCAAATCAAAGATGGAAGAACGCTCAACGGGCTTCGCAGAGTGTGTCCTCAATCGATCGAGCGATTGAAGAGAATGTAAAGACTCAGGAGCTAGATGTGCCAACGCGCGTTGCGCTACAGGAGCGCAGTGAGCTAGTAAAGGAAATACTTGGCCAACTTCCCATGCGCGAGCAAATAACGATAGTTCATCGATTTGGATTGTATGGAGAGCCAGAGCTGACTTTCTCAGAGATTGGAAAGATTTTGGGTGTCTCTCGGCAACAGGCTGGGATTATTGCAACGAAGGCAATTCAGACTTTTAGAAGATTATCGGATAGAAGAGGGCTCTCGATAGATCTTTCGTCTCCTGTAGACGAATAGAGTGATGGCTATATTTCAACAGGTCTCTTCAAGGCTTAAAAAGGAAGTTCGGTCCCAATATCATCCATTTCCAAGGCCCGGTCATATACGAGTTTGCCCACCGCTATATCGAGAATCCCAATTCCCAGCTGAATGCTCAGAGTTCGTGTTGCAGGATTTCGCCGCCGTCGCTTCGGCTCGGCGACAAGTTTTCCCAGATCGAGGTGGGGCTCAGGAGTTTGCTTGAAGTATCCAGTCCCTCGGAAGTACTCAAATTGAGGGATGTCATCAGTAACGAGGAGTTGTGCCTGTGAGAACGCCTTTGGTTCAAAGGATGCATCAAAATCAAGAGCACATCCGAATGAGCCAGGCTTAAGCCAAGCAGCTTTAATCGGCGGTTCGGGCTTATCAACAATCGGTCCACTCGTGACGACGATATCGAGTTCTTCTACCGCTCGCTTTACCGTACGTACGGGGATTACTTCGGCGGGGCACCACTCTTGAACCTCTTTTGCGAATATCTTTGCTCGCTGAAAATCAATATCATACGCATAGACTCTCTCTAGCTTAAACGTATTGAGCAGCGCTCTTACGTTTGTTCTTCCCAGTCTGCCACAAGCGATAATTCCTAACGTTTTTGAATCTTTTTTTGCAAGGTATTTTGCGGCAACGGCAGTTGCTGCCCCTGTTCTCATTGCTGTGATCCAGGTGCAATCCATAATAGCCTTCGGAACGCCTGTTTTCGGATCGTTGAGGATAATAAGCCCGTTAATATTGGGCAGGCCGGCGATATAATTCCTTCCGTATCCGGATATCCACTTTACCCCAGCGGTCTTCAGGCTTGGTATATACGCGAGCATGGCACGAATGCTGGAGTCTTCTTGCGGATGAATGCCTGGCTTTGGTGGCATTTCTACTTCACCACGCCCCTTCTCACGAAAGACTTGCTCGAGAGCCGCGACGATTTCGTTCATCGGAAGAGCGATGTCCTCTAAGTCTCTCTTTGACAGGTAGAGTAGTTTTTTCGCGGACACCCTTTGCTCCTAAGTCTCTTCAGTACCATAACGGTATACGGTGTCAGCCCATCAACAAAAGCCATCTTTTCATCATTCCATAAAAAATGATGGGTCATGACAAGGCGCAGTTCGAAAGGTTCATGAATTCGAATGGTTAGAAAGCAGCTGTTCTCTTTGTGTGGGGTGACGACATGGTTTTTCTCTTGTTCCCCTTAAGGAGAGATTGTAGCCTGCCTTCACACAAAATATTCAGGAGTCTCATGTCTTCAGTCGTTGTTATAGTACTTATTTTTGTTTTGTTAATTCTTTCTAAGGCAATTTATATTCTTCAGGAATACGAGCGTGGCGTTGTATTTTTCCTAGGAAAGTATAGTTCAACCAGAGGGCCTGGGCTTGTCTTTATTATTCCCTTTGTTGAGCAGCTGAGGAAGATTGATCAGCGCGTTGTCACTATGGATATCCCCACCCAAGACGTCATTACCAGAGATAACGTCACTATTAAGGTTAATGCCGTATTGTATTTTAGAGTCATGGATCCAGCGAAGGCAGAAATTCAGGTTGAGAACTACCTGTTTGCTACGAGCCAGATCGCACAGACGACCCTGCGGAGTGTTTGTGGGGAGGTAGAGCTTGACGATCTTCTTGTAAAGCGTGAAGAAATTAATACTCGAATTCAGGAGATTATAGACAAGCAAACTGACCCATGGGGTATAAAAGTTTCAACGGTCGAGGTGAAAGATATTGATCTGCCGCAAGAGATGAAGAGGGCCATGGCACAGCAAGCCGAGGCTGAGCGTGAGCGACGAGCAAAAGTCATTCAAGCTATCGGTGAATATGAATCAGCAGCGAAACTTCGTGAGGCAGCAGATGTGATGGCGGGTGAGCCCATTACACTTCAGTTGCGCTATCTTGACACTTTGAAGGGGATAGCAACTGAGCAGAATTCTACGATTGTTTTTCCGCTTCCAATGGAGTTCATGGATATTCTCAAAAAGTACTCGAAACCGTCTTAACACCTCACTGCCTACCCTCTGGTTGATGGCATTTCTCGTTGGTGGGATTGCGAGTTGGTAGTATTGTCCTGACCAGGGAAGCTGAGGTGCTATTGGAACTACGGGTTACGTTTTGCGCTCCAGTCCTTTACACGGTGGATTAAGCGGAGCAATATAGCCACTATGGATGGCAATCAAGAACAAAACGCGATTCAAGCGGAGCATGAGCAACCGTATGATTATCTCCTCCCAGAGGATCGGATAGCAGATCGACCGTGCTATCCATTTCATGATGCAAAGATGCTAGTAGTTGCACGTCAGAAACAAGAGTTTCATGACTCGCAATTTTCTATTCTCCCTGAGTTACTAGGAGAGAAAGACGTCTTGGTTCTGAACAATACCCGAGTTGTAAAAGCGCGTCTATTTGGCTCTTTGAAGAGTAGTGGAGCACCTTGTGAATTTCTCCTTACAGAGGATCTTGGTCAAGCAAGGTTTCAAGCGATGGGAAAGCCGCTCCGAAAAATGAAGCCAGGAGTGTTATTAGAGTTTGGGGATGGATTATCCGCAGAAGTTGTGCAACGAGTGGGAGACTATTTTGTCGAGCTTCAATTTCACTCTGAGCATTCCAACGATGTGTATAACCTTGGCGTAATGCCCATTCCACCATATATTCGGGACGGACGGGGAGATATTCGTGATGAGCGAGACTATCAAACTCCTTATGCTCGCTTTGAAGGTTCAGTAGCAGCCCCGACGGCAGGTCTCCATTTTACAAATGACTTGCTGTCCGCACTTCGTCGTAATGGCGTGAAAATCGTGGAGGTCACACTCCATGTTGGACCTGCAAGTTTCCTCTCTGTCTGGGAAGATGCCAACGAAGAAAAGAAGGTAGAGAGTGCCGTAAGGAAGTCAATATTTGTTCCTCCTGGGTCTGAGAAAGGATATCTTCCGATTGAGACAGCACAGGAGCTTCTTTCCCTTAAAGAGAACGGAAACCGCATCGTTGCTGTTGGTACTACCGTAGTTCGTTTGCTTGAGACTGCGTTTTCTTTACCGACTGAATTTCAGAGTGGAGAGTTCTCTACTCAGCTTTTCATTAAGCCGGGTTATAAATTCTCTTTCGTTGATGCCATGATTACCAACTTTCATCAGCCAAGGAGCAGCCACCTTCTTTTGGTGGAGGCATTTCTTGGAAGAAGCTTACTCGGAAGTGCTTATCACTTGGCATTGGAGAATGACTATCGATTTTTGAGTTATGGCGATGGAATGTTCATTGAATAATCGTTTTTCGATTGTCTCATCACACGAATCCAAGGAGGATGGCGAGCCAGCTGGGGACACAGGTGTTTTCGACAACGGAATGGCTCGACTCGGGACTTACCAGACCGTTCACGGGTCTTTCCAGACGCCCAACTTTATGGTTGTAGGAACAAAAGCATCGGTCAAGGGAATCGATACACATACCATTACATCTCTCGGCTCTCAGATTGTTCTTGTGAATACTTTTCATCTTTGGCTTCGGCCAGGCGAGGACCTCGTGGAGAAGATGGGAGGCATTCAGAAGTTTATGGCGTGGAACGGTCCTGTATTAAGTGATAGTGGGTGGTTCCAAGTCTTTAGTTTACAGAAACTCCGGAAGATAGAAGAGGAGGGAGTTCGATTTCAGTCTCCCATTGATGGACAAAAGTTGTTTCTCAGCCCCGAGCGTTCAATCCAAATACAAGAAAAGCTGGGTGTTGATATTGCCATGGGATTTGATGAGTGTCCTGCCTCGGATCTCTCATATGATGAAACTGCGCTCTCTCTGTCTCGAACGCAAAGATGGCTCGAGCGGTGTCTGAAAGCAAAGACTCGTCATGACATGTCTCTTTTTGGAATTACTCAAGGAGGGCTGCATGATCGGCTCAGGGGTGATTCTGCCGCACATCTTTCTGGATTGCCGTTCGATGGATATGCCATTGGTGGGTTAAGTGTTGGTGAATCTCAAGAAGAGATGTATCGAATTTTAGAGTTTCATCCGCAACAGTTACCGCATGAACGTATAAGATACTTGATGGGCGTAGGCACTCCTGAAGATTTAGTTGAGGCCGTATTTCGCGGAGTGGATCTTTTTGACTGTGTTATGCCAACTCGTTCTGGCAGATTCGGTCGAGCATTTATATCTGGCGAAGAACCGACTTTGAATATTAAAAACGTGCGCTTTCGTGAAGATTCGCAGCCTCTTGATGAGCATTGTGATTGCTTGGCGTGTAGGCGATATTCTCGGGCGTACCTACATCATCTTTTTCGAGTGGAAGAAATGCTTGGACCTCAGTTGATGAGTATACATAATGTTCGTTATTATATGCGGTGGATGGAAACAATTCGCCGGGCGATCCACACGGGTCGTCTCTCCCAGTTAAGAGAGCAAGAGCGGGCTCGGTGGACAGCCTTTCGTGAAGCAGTGAAGGGGAAATAATCATCGCGTTTAGAAATGAAGAGGTAAGGTGATGCGACAAGTCGTTAGAGGCAGGGATCTCTCGTTATCGACTTTCTTGACTGCGGTGATGATGCGTGTTTTCTGCGCAGCAATCCTGAGCTGGAGTCTTTTGGGAAGGACTGCCCTTGCGAGTGGCTCTAAGATTGAAATTCAGCTTATACCTCGCTTCACAGAAGTGCTGCCCGGAGAAAAGCTGGACATCGTAGCGCATTTTTCTGTGCCAGCTGATTGGCATATCTACTGGAAAGAGCCCGGAGTCTTTGGTCTGCCAACGAAGTTCCACTTTTCAATTCGTGGTACAGAAACTCCAGCAACGGCTCGATGGGCGATACCGAATATCAAAGAACACGCTGCTGATGAAGGTCTCAGTTTTCAGTATGACACTGCTTTCTCTGTTGTATTTTCTGAGATAGCAATGCCAGAGGAGCATCGTGATGTGGTTCCACTGGTTTTACACTGGAAGTGGCTAGAGTGCTCTGCTGAGGTTTGTATTCCTAAAAGTGGGGAGACGTCGATACAGCTCCCGATGATTCGCGTACGAGAGAGTAGTCAGAATCCTCTTTATGAACAGTTTGCACGCCAAGTTCCTGAACCAGAGTTCTTTCAATTTGAAAGAACTCAAGCCTTGGGAGGAGATGGTCAGCAGCAGCTAGTATTGAAAGCTAGTCCCCAGAAACTTAAACGCTCCGGGATTCCGAAGGGTGTGGGTGCATACATAGGCCCCGGCTATAGGTTTGAGAGTGGTGCGCTTGATCAAACAGGATTAGCCCTCACTTTTTCGGTTAGAGACCCTCAAAGGGCTCTTTTGAATAAAAATCGCCAAATTGAGGGTTTTATTGTGAACTCAGAGGGTGCTGGAGCATATGCCTTTTACGGTCGCTATGAGTAATTAGGACTGGGAGATTGTGCAAAAAAGCAAGCAATTTCAGTGGTATAGGGCGAAGCCCGAGATGTATGGTCTATTGGTTCTGTGGTAAGAATAGAAGAATTCATGTGAAGTGAAGAGGTAACGGGGGTTCCTCCTCTTGAAAGGAGAGGAAAATCATCGTTTGATAGGGCGAGAAAGAGGAGTAAACGACGAATGAAACAGAAGAATTTCAACGAGCTTATCAAAATAGGAAGCATTCTTATTTTTTGCGTTGCAGTGTTACTGAATGTTGGTCCATTGGAGGTCCTCGCTCAGGACCCATCGTTTGAAGATCCAACTGCATTTGCTGCAAGTGCAGCTCCTGGAGGCGGAGGTTCACTTATCATGCAGAAACTTGGAGAGCTCCTCCCTTTGTTTCTCATGGTCTTTCTTATATTTTGGTTTATGGTGCTTCGACCGCAGGAAAAGCAACACCGATCCCATGAAAAGATGCTGAGCGATCTCAAGAGTGGAGTTCTCGTGAAGACCCAAGCAGGTATTATCGGCAAAGTCGTATCGGTTCATGACGACTACGTGATGCTAGAGATCGCAAATGGAACGAAGGTTAAGTTTGAGCGACAAGCGGTATTAGGGCGAGTCGAGAAGGAGGCGAGTGACTCTGCGAGCGTTCCGTCCAACGCGAAGCGATCGAAGAGCAAACAATCAGCATGATAAAAAACGTGCAAGGTAAGTTTTTAATTATCGGTAGACCAGAAGTGTCAAGTAATGTCGGGAGTAGTTGATGGGGAGTGACTTAAAGCGACGAATAGTGGTGTATAGCGGGGTAGTGCTGATTGCGTTGGCATTTCTCGTACCGACATTTTTCCGTAGCAAGTTTGATGGTTCGAATTGGATTTCGAAGCCGTTGTCTCTAGGCCTTGACCTCCAGGGCGGAGTCTATCTTGTTTACGAAGTGGAGGTTAAAGAGGCAGTAAAGAGCCATTTGCAGTCGATGGGAAGTGCTGCTCGAAGGGATTTGCGCGCAAAAAAAGTCCCAGTGCAACGGGTGCGAGCAACTGAAGCTCGTGAGCTTGAGATTACGCTCTTAAGTAGTCGCTCTGTTGATGAAGCTCGCAATTATATGCAAGACGAGTACTCCCAACTCACGTTTGAGCGTCAACAGCAGAACGGAGCCAAGGTTAGCCTTCTCTATTCAATGAGTGATCAGGAAGCACGGGTCATAGAAAAGAGTGCTGTCGATAGAGCTATCGAGACGTTAAGAAACCGAGTCGATCAGTTTGGAGTCTCAGAGCCATTGATCCAGAAAGTGGGAACCAAGCGCATTATTCTTCAAATGCCTGGGGCATCGGATGTAGAGTCCGTGAAAAAGATAGTGGGCTCAGTTGCTAAGCTCGAGTTTCGCTTCCATCCAAGTGCAACAACGAGAGCATTCGCTGAGCAAGTGAGAACAAGAGAGGGAGCTCTTGTAGCGGTGGAAGACGAAGTTCAGATGACAGGAGAGGCAGTTGATGATGCGCGAGTTTCAACTGGTTCCGGGCAAGTAGAGGTTTCACTGACACTCAACAAGGAAGGTGCGAGGCAATTTCGTCGGATCACAACTGATGGAGTGGGTCGGCAGCTCTCTATTATACTGGACGGCGTTGAGTACTCATCTCCTGTAATTCGTGAGCCAATTGCTGGAGGTCGTGCCTCTATTTCTGGTGGATTTAGTTTTGAAGAGGCGAAGCAGCTTGCAGTAGTGCTTCGTGCTGGTGCACTTCCTGCTCCGCTGAAGGTGCTGGAAGAGCGCACTGTCGGTCCGACCCTCGGTCAGGAGTCGATAGAGAAAGGGATTCTAGCGATCATCGTTGGCTTTGTAGCCATACTACTTTTTATGATCACCTACTATAAGAAGTCAGGGATAGTCGCAGTTGCGTCACTGATCCTGAATATCCTGCTTGTGTTAGCAGGGCTCTCGGCTTTTGGTGCTACTCTGACACTTCCAGGGCTTGCAGGTCTGGCACTCACTGTGGGTATGGCTGTTGATGCCAACGTCATTATCTTCGAGCGTATTCGTGAGGAACTCCGAAGGGGTGCGGGGAGAGACGCAGCCGTTGAGGTCGGCTTTGGGAAGGCTCTGTCGGCTATCATCGACTCGAATATAACGACTCTTTTAGCCGGTCTTGTACTTTTTTACTTTGGAACAGGACCCATTAAAGGGTTTGCTGTCACCCTTTCTATAGGAATATTAACAACTATTTATTGTGCAACATTTGTCGCGAAGCTTTCGTTTGATCTCTTTCCGCTGCGGGGGCGGGATGGCCTTTCTATTTAAGGAGAGGCAGAGCGGTAATTGGTAATTGTTTTTAAAGCTGGAGTAAGAGCATGGAACTTATCCCCTCAAATTTACAGGTCAATTTTTTAGGAAAGCGATACATAGCATTTTTGCTGTCATCTCTTTTGATTGCATTTTCCGCCTATCAGTGGTTTCAACTTGGGGAATCAAAATATGGAATTGATTACCTGGGCGGTCATGAGCTCGTTGTAAAAATAGAGCAGGATGCCTCATCAGGTGACCTTCGTGGTGTTATGCAGCAAGCTGGTATTGACGCGGTGGTGCAATCATTTGAATCTCAGAATTCTGAATATTCCCTCCGGCTTTCGAGTGATGAGTCGTCAGACAAGGTTAAAGCTGATATTTCAGCTGCCTTAGATCTGAAATATGAAGGGAAATACCAGATCTTAAAGGCCGACTTTGTCGGACCTACGATAGGTGCAGAGCTTAAAAAAAATGCGATGGTTGCGATCATTGTGGGGCTGATTGGGATGTTGCTCTACATTAGCTTTCGATTTGAGCTTGCTTTTGCTATCGGTGCCGTTGCTGCTCTTTTCCATGATGTGATAATTACGATGGGAATTTATCTCGCAAACGATATGACTATTAGTGTTGCAACTCTCGCAGCAGCTCTTACCATCGTTGGTTACTCTGTGAATGATACGATTATTGTGTTTGACCGTGTGCGAGAGGATATTCTCAAGTCAAAAGATAATGTGCCACTTGCTACAATCATCAATAAGAGTATTAGTGCGACTCTCTCTCGTACCGTGATTACCAGTGTGTTGACACTTTTTTCTGCCGTTGCTTTGCTTGTTTTCGGGGGTGGGGCCATAGCAGAACTTGCATTCTTCTTGTCTATTGGAGTTCTCTCTGGAACGTATTCCACCATTTTTATCGCTTCTCCCGTGGCGCTTGCCTGGGAGGGACTGCGCTCAAAAACTGAACGAACCCCTGGTGCGGTTGCAGCGTAAGCGCCATCAACAGGCTTTACCTGCGAGGAACACATAGAAGTGTTAGACGGCATAGGTTCACTTCTAGGAGGCTAGGCGAAGATTCTCGTTTTCTTTAGTTCTTTCGAGGTTCACTCTCGGTATTGAGGAAGAGAGAGCGGGGAAGATGTCCCCGAGGAGAAAGCTCGCTTTTTTCAGAAAGCTCACGAAGGAATCGCTGCTCATCCACCGAAATTTCTCCCGATACCTCTGCAATCGTTAGCCGGTATATCAGATCTCCGCGTTTTCCGTCACGCATCTCGGGTCCTTGTCCTTTGAGAGTAATCTTCTCTCCACTGGCAGACTTGGCTGGGATAGCAATCTTCACAGGTTCATGAAGAGTCGGTGCGTCAATCGTTGTTCCAAAATATGCCTCTGAAATTGAAATGGGAAGCTCCAACTCCAGACCTTGTTCGCTCAGTTCAAGGTAAGGGTGTGGTTGAAGCTGAACGATACACAGTATTTCTTGCCCTTTTAACTTGGGGCTACGCATGCGCACAGTGCTACCAGTCGTGACTCCTGGAGGAACTTGTAAAGAGATTCTCAAACTGGTGTTCTTCCCTTGAGGAATATCGACTTTTTTCTTGGCCCCATGTATCGCTTCTTCGATCGTCACATGCACTTCGACAACAAGGAGACTCTGTGCATAGGCATCTTTTCCGTTGGTGTCGTTAGAGCTCGCTGTAAAATCTTCTCGCGAGCTCCAGGGAGTTACTTTTTTTATGCGTTCCTTGGTCAATCGAGACGCTTTCAAAAGATTGTCTAGTAGTGTTTTTCGCGTACTTGGCTCAGTCACAGCAGGGTTGGTTTTGTGGTGACGACGTTTAGATCGAGAGCTCTTGGTCTTCATTATGTGCTCTGATTGCGCTTGAAACTGTTTTCTCATCTCTTCTGTATAGGCTTTGTATCCGCGTTGAGTTGTGCGTGCACGCAGCGTTTCGTCATGTTGCTGCCGATTACTACTATTACTGAGTGTACGATAGGCCTCGGCAATAACTTTGAACTTCTCAGCGGAATCAGCACCCGGATTAACATCTGGATGATAGCGCCGGGCTAGGATTCGATACGCACGGCGGATATCCGCATCAGATGCGTCTGCTTGAAGCCCCAAAACTTTATAATAGTTCAAATACGTCACTCTTTCAGTGTGTCGACTTCTTATGAATCTGTCTACTGAAGAAGCGGATTGCGCACTTGATTCGGTTAAGGAAAGCTATTCGATATGATAGACTTCCACAAAATTCGAAAAGTATGCTCGTTCTTTATCGTTCTAGCTCTGGTGGGCGGATGCTCAATGGTTCGCCCTCCTCGAGCAATTCCACGGGTAGTCTATATCGTAAAAACTGGAGATACGCTGACGGAGATTTCACGCCGCTACGCCATCAGTCTCACAGAGCTTCGGAGAATAAACGCCTTAAAGAGAGAAAGTATTTTAAGACCCGGACAAAGAATTCGCTTCCCTGAGCGGTACCTTGAAGAGTTGATGCATCGTGGGGTTGAGAGTGGCGGAGCAGAGATACTTGAGGGCGCAAAAAAGTATGTTCGAAATCTTCAGTGGCCCTTGGTTCTGGAAGGCAAGATCAACTCTGGATTTGGGAAACGATGGTCTTCGTTTCACGAGGGAATAGATCTCGCTGGAAAGCTTGGTGATTCGATATTCGCGGCACACGATGGCGAGGTTGTCTACAGCGGACAAGGGATGTCGGGCTACGGAAAAATCGTCGTGATCCGAGGGGACGATTTTATGACTGCTTATGCACACAATAAGAGGAACGCTGTATCGGTGGGTGATCCGGTGAGGCAGGGGCAGAAAATCGCAGAAGTCGGTATGACAGGCCGTGCTTCTGGCCCCCACCTACACTTTGAAACACGAGTACGGAATGGAGAAGGGAAGTACGTTGCCGTCGATCCATTTCTCTTCTTTCCAGATAAAAAGACACCTTTGTTACTGACTGCTCAATAAGAACTTTTTGGCTGCTCTCAAGGGATTTCCCCGTCTTTTGGCCAAGTGAGACTATAGAGCGTTTTGAGCTCTCGAAGTCGAGAATTATTGAACTGTCACGGGTATGCTACTCTTGCACAACAGGGAAATCTTTAGTGGGGGAGGTATCTTGCTTCGAATCATGCCTCTGGTCTTGAGCATTTGAAAAATTGAGAACGCCCCCGGCATGATT